>JAAZEL010000091.1 GCA_012512325.1 Candidatus Fermentithermobacillaceae bacterium
CTCCTCAGCGGTCCCCGTGAAACACTCCCGATCCTCCTTGGCCTCAGGAGGGAACACCCTCTCCACCTGGGTCGGAGAACCCGCCAGTCCGTAGTGGGATTCATCTCCATCGGGCAGGTCGTCCATGCTCCACACGGATATCTGGGCATTTCCTACCGTCTTTTTGCGGAGATACGACGGCAGGCGGGGTGTGTTTATGTCCTTGTCTACCGTGATCACGCAAGGCGCTTGTATCTTGACAGTGTAAATGCTGTGGTCCATGTTGACCTTGACGATGAACGCACCTTCCGAGAAACCTTCGATTGAGGTGACGTTGCAAAGGTGAGGGATTTCCAACCACTCGGCCATTTCCGGCCCAACTTGCCCTGTGTCGCCGTCGGTGGTCTGCTTCCCGCAGATAATGAGGTCGTACTCACCTATCTTGCGAACACACTGGACGAGGGTGTAGCTGGTCGTCAACACGTCAGCTCCGGCAAACCGCCTGTCGCTGGCGAGCACCGCCGAATCCGCCCCCATGTACAGGGCTTCGTATAGGACGTCCAGGGCCTGGTTAGGCCCCATGCTCAGTGCAGTAACAGTTCCCCCGTACTGCTCTCGCAGCAAGAAAGCTTGTTCCAAAGCGAAAAGGTCGTACGGGTTCATCTTGCTCTTGATGCCGTCGCGCTTGAGAACGCCGGTGACCGGGTCTACCTCAACGTTTGAGGTGCTCGGAACCTGTTTGATACACACTATGATGTTCAACCAACCCCCACCTTCTTCATCTTGTTGTCCCACTATGGTTCCTCTCTTCTTGACCGTATGCGTTGCTCCAAACCGGATTGCATATCACCGGATGCCATACTACCGGGTTGCACATCACCGGATTGCATATGTATCACAGCCCACCAGGTCTCTTAAAGTGGTCAGACCAGTTTGCCTATTTTTTGCGCCTTGGCTCTCTGAGCTTCGGCCAGGGCTGTTTCCTGGGCAAGTCTATGAGCTGCTGTTCGATGGGACTCTAGTTTCGACGTAGGTGTTTCGACGTAGGTGTTCGAAAATCCTTCTTTGGTCTTCAGTTTCGACGTAGGTGTTCGAAAATCCTTCTTTGGTCTTCGCAATCTATCATGAAACGACCACCTAGCCCTTGGGAAACATGAACACCGTGATCTCATACACACCCATATGAAGCCGTCAGGGGCAGTGCGTACATGGGAGCGGCATTCAGCGGCCCGTTGTTTCAAGGCTCTCCCTCCCTTGTTCACGTCCGAAAACGTATGGATAACTGCCACCTGATCTCGGTCATCACAGCTGAGCCAACCAGCACTAACGCAAGGGCGGGGTTCATTCTATAAAGGAAAGCGGCCCGGCAGGCATGACTATAGTACGGCGACGAGATCGGGCGTGTGTACGCGGTGGCGCCTGACAGTGTCATTCCACAGGCATTACGATAGCGGAATGGATGGATACCTGGGGGATCGGACTGAAAAGGCAGTCGTCGGCGGGCTGAGCGGCTTTTTCGTCGGAAGCGGCTTTTCGATACGCATGATTCAACTGTACACTAAGTGCACACATAGATGAGGAAAGCGGGAGATGGCAAACAAGAAGGATACAGTTCAGTAGCGTAAGCATATAAGTCAATCTCTACTTTTAAGTTGTTCCTTGTGGGCTTCTGTTTTGGTAATAGATTGTGCTTAATGGTTGACAGCTTTTAATCCCTTCTAATTCCAACATTTAAACTTCGAAAAGGAATCTGATTTTATACCTGTTTATATACAAAGAGCTGGTCACCGCTATTAATCAGACGCTCTGTGACAATTACTCTTTCCTCACCACGCTACGGGACAACATCGCCACTGTCATAAATAGAGAAAGCGACAAGGCCTTAGCGGATATCGATAAGCGGCTTGAGGAACTGCAAACGGAACTGCTGAAGCTTGCCACCTC
>JAAZEL010000006.1 GCA_012512325.1 Candidatus Fermentithermobacillaceae bacterium
GGGAAGAGGTTGAAGCCAACGCCCGTACATATCATGAACAGGCAACTCTCATCCTCGACCCTGACAAGACCCACGTGGTGTTCAACTCATCTTGGTTGTCACCCCTCACCTTCGAGGAATTGGTGAGGCTGGCTTCCAAGTTCACCGTTGCCCGCATGCTCGAAAGAGATGATTTCCACAACAGGTACTCGGAAGGGCAGGCCATCGGGATCCATGAGTTCTTGTATCCTCTGGCTCAGGCTTACGACTCCATCGCCATAGGCGCTGACGTTGAGCTCGGTGGGACCGACCAAACCTTTAACCTCCTGGTTGGGAGGGACATACAGCCCCATTACGGGCAGGCACCTCAGATAGCCCTGACTATGCCGCTGCTTGTGGGGACCGACGGCAAAGAAAAGATGTCTAAGAGCCTTGGCAATTACATCGGTGTCACCGACGAGCCCAATGACATGTACGGGAAAGCGATGTCAATCCCCGACGAGGTAATGGGCGACTATTTCGAGCTGATCCTGGCAGAGCCGAAGGCTTCGGTTGAAGCCATGATCCGTGACATCCAATCGGGCAAACGCCATCCTATGGACGCAAAAATGGAACTGGCAAGGCGGATTGTGGCGGAGTTTCACGGGATAAGCGCAGCAAGGGCCGCACAGGACAATTTCTTGAAAGTGTTCAGACAAGATGACCTGCCCGATGAGATTGAGACGGTAAAGCTTGAAGAGGTGAAGGCCGGAGAAGAGATCGGGCTGGCGAGGCTCATCGCCTTGTGCGGATTGGCGCCCTCTTCGTCCGAGGCCAGACGCCTTATTAGGAGCGGCGCCGTCCGGGTGGACCGGGAGAGGAAGCACGATCCCTCTGGCTTGGTCAAGGTGACCGACGGGATGCTGCTTCAGGTAGGCAAGCGGCGGATCTGCAGGGTCAGCGTAAGCTAAGCCGGCATCTCGGTTTTCCGGGAACTTCAGGGCAAATATGTGCATAACAATGAGAGGCTACTTCTTGCGAAAGGAGCTTCTCATTATTCTCAGCAGAAGGTTGTTCAACAAGAGGAGGCGCCTGAAGTGGCATCTCGTGGCCCTGGCGGGGCTCTGTTCAGCCTTTTTCCTGTTCCTTTCGGTGGAAAAAAACATGATCCCAACCCTGATAGCTATCTCGGAATCGCAGGTTACCGCCATAGCCAACGAGGCCCTCAGGCAGGCGATTGACTCCCATGTGGATGCCTTGCTTAGTGGCAAGAAGCTTCTGGATTTCCACACAGGCCCGGAAGGAGACCTCCTGTATGTGCAAACCAACACCTCAGACTTGAACAGAATACAATCAGAAGCCCTGGCCATCCTCCAGCAAGCTATAGCCGACCTTGAAGGCTTTGAAATCAGCATCCCCCTGGGCCAGGCCTTAAGTTCCAAGATCTTCGCCGCAAAGGGGCCCAAGATCAAAGTGGCCATGTTTCCTTACGGACATGTGAACGTGCAAGTGGTGGACACCTTTGAGGTAACAGGCATTAACCAGATAAAGTATGGTTTGGATCTAAGGGTTGCCTATACCGTGCAAGTAGTTGTCCCCCTCATCTCTTCCAAGACCCACGTGTCAATGGATATTCCCCTCGCCACAGTGCTCATCCCTGGCAGAGTGCCTGATACGTACCTTATGTTTCCCTACGGCCCGAAGTAAATCTGATACTGCCCCTTCACAACAGAAACCATCTGGAGGATAATGGGCTTGAAGCAGTACGCTGAGGTGATGAAAGTGACACATATCCGCCAGGTAGCAGTTTCGATTTCCGGCTGGATGCGGCAAGTAAGCGATTCGGCAGGTGCGGCGGGAGGGGTTTTCGGAGTATCCGGCGGGCTGGATTCAGCTTTGCTGGTGGCCCTGGCCAAGGATGCCTGGCAGGAAAACTGCTTGGGTCTGGTGCTTCCGTGCCATTCGTCACAGACTGACGTGAGTGACGCCATTTACGTATTGGAGCATTTCGACTGCCGGTATAAGGTGCTGGACCTGACCCCCGTGTATGATTGCTTCATTTCAACCCTGGAGGAATCTGAAGGCGAGTCTGGGTTCATGGCCCGGGCAAATCTTAAGCCTCGCCTTAGAATGGCTGCCCTCTATTACTACGCGAACATGATGAACTACATGGTTGTGGGCACAACCAACAGAAGTGAGTATCATATAGGCTACTTCACCAAGTACGGCGACGGTGGAGTGGACCTGTTGCCTCTGGCAATCCTCACTAAGACCGAGGTAAGGCAGCTCTCAAAGGTTCTGGGGGTGCCTGACAGGATCTTGGCAAAAACGCCCTCCGGCGGGCTTTGGGAAGGACAGACCGACGAAGGTGAAATGGGGCTGTCATACACGGACTTGGATGCCTATCTCCGTGGGGAGAAGGTGTCCGAGACCGTCCGGAAGAAGATAGCGGACATGCATAGGAAGAGCGAACACAAGAGGAACCTTCCGCCAATCCCTGCTCATGTCATACACCTTATCAAGGGTGACTTCACCAAGGGGGAATGAATATTGGCAGGCCACTCAAAATGGTCGAACATCAAGCGAAAGAAGTCCAAGATGGACGCCCAGCGTGCGAACGCGATCTCCAAGGCGGTGAGGGAGGTAATGCTTGCCGCCAGGCAAGGGGGAGGCAATCCCGAGAGCAATTTCAGGTTGAGGATGGCCATAGAGAAAGCCAAGTCGTACAACGTAAGCGCTGACAATATTGAACGGGCCATCAAGCGCGGAACAGGTGAACTTGACAGCGGCCACGTGGAAGAAATCACCTATGAAGGGTACGGTCCGGGAGGAACTGCAGTGCTGGTGGAGACCGCAACAGACAACCGGAACCGCACGGCGGCTGAAATCCGGCACCTTTTTTCAAAGCACGGAGGTAAGCTGGCTGAACTGGGCGCGGTGGCTTGGATATTTGAACAGAGGGGCTTCATTGCCCTGGAAAAGCAAGGGCTTTCGGAAGAACAAGCCTTGGAAATGTGCATTGAGGCGGGTGCTCTCGACATGCAGGTTGAGGACGACTGCTATGAAGTCTACACTGAAGTGAGCGACCTTGAGCAGGTGAGAGCCAATCTTGAAAGCTCAGGCGCGCGGATCCAAACGGCTGAACTGACAATGGTGCCCAAGACCTACGTCAACCTTGACAGGGACGATGCCGTTAAGATGTTGGCTCTCATGGACGTGCTGGAATCCCACGATGACGTCTCCAAGGTTTATGCCAACTTCGATGTGCCCGACGATATCCTGAACGCCAACGCGTAAGAGCACGGATCCATCTATGCATACTGCCCTCTTTCCTGGGCAAGCTAAGCTTGCCGGGAGGGAGGGAGCATGAGACCGAACCGGTTTCGAGTTAAGGGAATATGCTTATTTGCACTTGTACTGGCCGGTGGGCTGATTCTGGGAAGGTATCTGTTTCCGGGACTGAAGTTGCCTGAGGCTCATCCCGGCGCCCAGGCGTCTACCGTCCGGCTGATATACGTCACCAGATACGGCAAGTGCAACGACGCAGCCACCGCAGGCAAGGACGTAAGCAGGGACAGGCTGGAAGCCCTGTTTGCGTCCCTGTCTGAAGGGTGGGCGGTCATGGAAGAGCGGGACGGGACCATAGAACTGGTGAGAGTCATAGATGATTGGTGCCCCAACCACAAGCATTACCGGCTGATCAAATTGCACCGGGGCCATGTGGTGGTTTTCCGTGGACAAGACCCGGACGACAGGTTCATCCTCAGGGGCTACAGGGAGCTTGAGGAATATCTGATTGAACACCCCCAAACCCTTGAGCAATTGAAGCAAGGGGTACTGCTATTCGACGAGGATCCGGATCACCTTGATCTGCTCGTAAGGTCGTATCTGGAAGGAATCACCGACTGAACTGTCGAACCCCCTAGAATGGGGGTATTTACATGCGGATTCTTGGAGTTGATCCTGGCATAGCCCGGACCGGCTGGGGCATAGTGGATGCCAGGGGCCACGATTTTGCCGCGGTCGATTACGGATGCATAACCACCGCCAAGGATGGAGGCCTCCCTGAGAGGCTGCTCTTTATTTTTGACACTCTGAGCTCTTTGGTAGACAAGTACTCCCCCGACCTGATGGCAGTAGAGGAACTGTTTTTCGCCAAGAACGCCAAGACCGCCATTGCCGTGGGCCATGGACGGGGCGTGTGCCTGCTTGTAGCTGGAAAGCGCGGCCTCCCACTGGAAGAAGTGACTCCGTTGCAGGTAAAATCGGCTATAGTAGGGTATGGGAACGCGACCAAAGAACAAGTGGGAGCAATGGTCAAGAATATCTTGGGCTTGTCCAGGCAGCCCAGGCCTGACGATGTGTGCGACGCCCTTGCCGTGGCGATAGCTGCGGCCATCAAGAGATCTTTCCGGGCACGGGTGGTGCGCAGCCAAAAAAACTGAGATGGGGTAGGCCGGGTATGATATCGCAACTCAAAGGTATGCTGATTTCAAAGGGCAAAGATACGGTCACCGTCATGGTTGGCGGGATTGGGTTTGAGGTAAATGTTCCGTCCGGGCTTCTGTCCACAGTGGAAACGGGCCAAGAAGTCCATTTGTACACGAGGCTTCTTGTACGAGATGACAGTTTGGACGTGTACGGCTTCAGAAGTCCAGAGGAAAGAACGTTATTTGATATGCTCATGACGGTTCAGGGGATAGGGCCCAGGACCGCGGTGGGAGTGTTGTCGTCCCTTCCGGTGATGGAGTTCTATAAGGCGGTGCTGTCCAGGGATGAGGCAACCCTGACGAAGCTGCCAGGGATAGGAAAGAAGACCGCGGGGCGCATCATAGTTGAACTCAGAGACAAGATTGGGCTTCCGAAAGATAAGCCTGATATCGGCCTTGCACCGCCTGACATGATGGGTGAAGCAACGGAAGCACTCATGGCTTTGGGATATTCAAGGCAGGAAGCACAAGAGGCTCTGTCCCTTGCCGTAAGGTCTGTGGCAGGTTCTGATCTGGAAGCATTACTCCGGGAGGCTTTGAAGTATCTTGCAAGATTCTAGAGAACTCATTACCGGTAAGGCGCTGCCGGGAGACGAAACCGAAGTATCCCTGAGGCCCTTGGTCCTAGATGATTATGTCGGGCAGGAAAGGATCAAACGCAACCTGAGGGTGTACATCGAAGCAGCGAGACAACGGCAGGAAGCCATCGATCACATATTGCTGTCAGGCCCTCCTGGGTTGGGCAAGACTACCCTGGCCTATATCATCGCCAACGAACTGGGGGTGGGGATCAGGATCACGTCAGGCCCTGCCATCGAGCGGGCCGGGGATCTTGTGGCCATTCTGACTAACCTTGAGGACAGGGATGTGCTGTTCATCGATGAGATCCACAGGTTGAACCATCAAGCCGAGGAAGCCTTGTACCCGGCCATGGAGGACTTCGCCTTCGACTGGGTTGCAGGTAAAGGACCTGCCGCCAGGACATACCGGATCAGGCTGCCCAGGTTCACCCTGGTGGCTGCGACCACCAGGAGCGGGCTGTTGACATCCCCTTTGCGCGACAGGTTCGGCATATCGTTCCGCCTGGACTACTACTCAGTCGATGAGCTTTTCCAGGTGGTCATGAGATCAGCCGGGATTCTGGGGATTGAAATCGATGAGGCGGGAGCCATGGAGATCGCCAAGAGGGCCAGGGGTACGCCCAGGATTGCCAACCGGCTGCTTAGAAGGGTAAGGGACTACGCGCAGGTAAAGGGAGACGGCACCATAGACCGGGACATAGCATGTGAATCCTTGGCTGCCATGGGCATAGACTCACAAGGCCTTGACGGGCTGGATAGAATGATTCTCACAGCCATAATCAACTACTACGATGGAGGCCCTGTGGGATTGTCCACCCTGGCCGCAAGCGTAAGCGAAGACCCGGGAACCATTGAAGATGTGTATGAGCCGTATCTTATGCAGATGGGATTTTTGGAAAGGACGCCCAGGGGCCGGGTGGCTACCCAGAAGGCCATGGAATACATCTTGGGCAGCACTTACAAGAGAAAGGGGCTTTTCGATAATCCTTGAAACTGCTTCTCCATTCATGCTGCGGGCCGTGCACCACTTTCCCTCTTCACTTATTCAGGGCAGAAGGGTTCCTGGTAGGCGGATTGTTCTTTAACCCTAATATCTACCCTGAGGAAGAAGGGGAAAAGCGATGGCAGACGTACGCGGATTGGGCAAACCGGGCCGGGCTCAATGCAAGGCGGGTCAGAATGCCCTATAGGGACTGGGTTCAAGCGGTATCGAAGCCCGGGAAATGCAGGGAATGCTACTATGTGAGGCTCGGGCACACGGCCAAGGTTGCCAAGGAAGAGGGATACGATTGCTTCTCCACCACGCTGCTGGTGAGCCCCTACCAGGATCACCAGGGGATTGTGCTTGCGATGGAAAGGGCTTCCCGCGAGCACGGCATACCGTATGTCTGCCGGGATCTCAGGCGCGGATACCTCCGTTCCAGGCAGATGGCCAGGGGAAATCACATGTACATGCAGAAATATTGCGGTTGCGAGTTCAGCATGGGAGGTGAAGGATAAGGTGCCAGGCTCAGGGGATTTCGGCCGCATGCTTATAGTAATGGGCCTTGTACTCCTGGTACTGGGAGTGCTGTTCTCCTTTGGGGGGCGGTTGTTCGGCCTGGGCCGCCTGCCGGGTGACATTGTTATCAGGCGCGGGAACTTCACTTTCTACTTCCCGCTTATGACATCGATTCTGTTGAGCTTGGGCCTTACCGTTTTGCTATGGCTTTTGCGAAGGTGATAAGACGGGTTGCGGTGATAGGGATCGCTGCCGGCCTGATCTTGTGCATTGGCCCCGGACCCCTAGCCGACACAAGTGCCGCTGGGGCAGGCACAGGTGACCCCCGAGTGCTCGTGGGACTGGCCAGGACCGATTATGTATCCTTGTCTTTTTCCCAAGAATACCAACTGGTTTCATCCCAGGGGAAGCAAGAAATACCGGAGGGGGCCAAGGTATCCCTGCAATCCCGGCGGGGACGGGTGAGCGTGGTTATTTCATCCGGGCTTTCGGTGCTGTACAACGGGGAACTGTCAGGGCCCGTGGTCATCGAGCCCTCCGCCGGCACCGGTGAAGCTTCCTTTACAGTGTCAGGCCAGGGTGATTCCAATCCGGGTTTCCCAGGCACGGAATTCAGGGGAAGCGCCATCATACTTGAAGACGGGGGCTTTCTGGTTGTCGCCAACCTGGTGGATTTGGAGCGGTACCTGTGGTCGGTGGTTTCCAGCGAGATGCCTTGCAATTGGGCCAAGGAAGCCCTCAAGGCCCAAGCCGTAGCTTCCCGCACTTACGCCGTTCACAAAGGAGCTTTGAGTGATGTAAGTGACGGGGGCAATATCACCGGCCCTGCTGACATAAAGATGTGGGCCAACGAGTCAAGCCAGGTTTACCGTGGGAAACTGCGTGAAGACCCGCGGGCCGTGGAAGCCTGTAACGAGACTAAAGGACAGATCCTTACGTATAACGGTGCGCCTGCCGCTACCTATTTCCACGCAGCCTCGGCCGGAATGACCGAAGCCTCCCGATCTGTCTGGGGTGGGGACGTCCCTTATCTGGTGGCAGTGGAAGAGGTGCCCTATGAATCGCCCCACAACCAATGGGAGGTCAGTTTTGACCTGGAAACCCTCAGGGAGAGGCTCAAAGGCGCGTTCCAAGGCTCCCGCATAGACACCATCGTCGGCTGTGAGCCGGGGATTTCAGGCCGGTGGGCTTGTGTGAACATTAGCTCGGGCAATATACATGCCCAGCTAAAGGCAAGCGAGTTCCGATCCCTTCTTGACCTAAAGAGCATGTGGTTTTCCGTGTTCAAGAGAGGAGGCGGGGGTGACACCATAGGGCAACTCAACCCGGGCCATGAAGTGTACATACACAACGGCACGAGTGTGCAGGCGGTGAAGCTCAAACAGTGTACCATGGAGAATCCGGGAGGCAGCCAAGGGGCAGGAAACGGAGCCTATGTGATGGGCCCCGGAGCTTCGGGCCCGGTCACCTTCGTGTTCCAGGGACGGGGATATGGCCACGGAGTGGGGATGTCCCAATGGGGGGCCAAAGCGATGGCTGAAGGCGGCGCCGGTTACAAGCAGATACTAATGCACTACTATCCTTCAACACACATTGAAACTTGGTGGTAACGGCATGAAGACCGAAGAATTCGACTATCATCTGCCCGAGGAGCTGATAGCCCAAACCCCTGTAGAAAACCGGGACTGTTCGCGGCTCCTCATCCTTGACAGGAAGACCAAGCGCATTGCCCACAAGAGGTTTTACGACATTGTAGATTACATCAAGCCTGGAGACGCCCTGGTAGTCAACGATACCAGGGTCATTAAAGCAAGGCTCATGGGACGCAGGAGTACCGGGGGACGCGTTGAGGTGCTCTTACTGAACCAGGCAGGGCCGGACACATGGGAATGCCTTGTTCGCCCCGGGCACAAGTTGCCCCCGGGCGAGCGGATCTTCGTCGGGGGCGTGGTGGGCCGAGTGGAAGCCAGGACTTCTTACGGAGGCCGCCTCATCAAATGGCAGTACCAGGGCAACTGGGAAGATGTACTGGAACAGGTAGGCAAGGTGCCTTTGCCCCCGTATATCAAGAGGCCTCTCGAGGATCCTGAAAGGTACCAGACGGTCTATGCCCGGGTGCCCGGATCTGCGGCCGCTCCTACTGCGGGCCTTCACTTTACGCCGCGCCTGCTGGATAAGCTGGCGTCCAAAGGCGTCCAAATCGTTGCCGTGACCCTCAATGTAGGCTTGGATACCTTCAGGCCGGTCTCGGCGGAGCACATTGAAGACCATAAGATGCACAGCGAGTCTTACGAGATAAGCGGCGAAGCGGCGGTAATGATAAACAGCTGCAGGGATTCAGGACACAGGGTGTTTGCGGTGGGGACTACGGTTGTCAGGGTGCTGGAAAGCTCCTACCGGGACGGTAAGGTGGTGCCGGGCAAGAGAAGCACCGACTTGTTTATATACCCCGGATACCGGTTCAAGGCGGTAGACTGCCTGGTAACCAATTTCCACTTGCCAAGGTCGACCCTGCTCATGCTGGTATGCGCATTTGCAGGCAAACAAGCGGTCACGGAAGCTTACAGGGAGGCCATAGACCTAAGATACAGGTTCTTTTCCTTCGGCGATGCAATGCTCATTCTGTAGCAGGCGGAAAGAGGGGTTGATGTGTCGCAGCTTAAGTTTGACGTAACGTACTCCCGGGGAAACTCGAGGATTGGAGAGCTCAACACCTCCCGCGGCGGGTTCAAGACACCTGTGTTCATGCCTGTAGGAACCCAGGCAACAGTAAAATCGCTGTTGCCTGAAGAGGTCTGGGATACAGGTACACGCATAATCTTGTGCAATGCTTATCACCTGTTCTTGCGCCCGGGGCCCGATGTAGTCAGACAGGCGGGCGGGCTCCACCGGTTCATGAACTGGCCCGGCTCCATCTTGACTGACAGCGGCGGTTTCCAGATCATGAGCCTGGCCCACATGGTGTCCATTTCAGATGAAGAAGCCACCTTCAGGTCCCACATAGACGGAAGCCTGGTCAGGTTCAGCCCTGAAGAAGCCGTGCGGATCCAGGTTGCCCTTGGCGCGGACCTTATCATGTGCCTGGACCATCTTACAGGGTGGCCTGTGAGCCTTGACGTTGCCAGGGAAGCCATGGAGAGGACGCTGCTCTGGGCCCGGCGCTCCAAGCAAGTGCCAATCCAGGCTCACCAATCCCTTTTCGGGATCGTGCAAGGCTCCATCTACCCCGAACTGCGGAGGCGATGTGCCCTGGAACTTGCCGCCATGGATTTCCCGGGGTATGCCTTGGGAGGCCTGTCCGTAGGTGAGAGCAAGGAGGAGTTCTACGACATCCTCCACTACACCTGTGAGTTTCTTCCCGCCGATAAGCCCAGATATCTCATGGGCGTAGGCCATCCCGTGGATCTTATCGAAGGGGTCATGGCCGGCATAGACATGTTCGACTGCGTGTTGCCAACCCGGAATGCCAGGCACGGGAGGGCGTTCACCTTCGCAGGGCCGCTGAACCTCAAGAATGCACGGTTTGCCGCTGATTTCGTGCCCATAGAAGAAGGATGTGACTGCAAGGCTTGCGCGGGCTTCTCTCGGGCACATATCAGGCATCTGTTCTCGGCCAAAGAAAGCTTGGCGTGGACCTTGGTTTCAATCCACAACATCCGTTTCTTCCAAAGGCTAATGGACAGGATAAGACAAGCGGTACTCCAAGGTACCCTCGGGAGTTTGCGTGAGGAGATGGAGGTTCTGTATCCTATTTGATGCCTTAGTAATAGTCAAACAAGGTGTTCCGGCTTATCCGTCGAACAAGGAAGAGAGCGGGTCTCAAACGTGTTGAAAGGAGGGGTTAGGCTTGGCGCATTTTCTGGCAGCATCGGGAGGAACCAATCCCTTTCTCGGCCAAATCATATGGATAGTCGTGCTGTTTGGGATGATGTACTTCCTTCTGATACGCCCCCAGCAGAAGGAACAGAGGGAACGTGCGGAAATGATACGCTCCCTCAAGCCGGGAGACAAGATCCTCACTAACGGCGGCCTGGTAGGGGTCATAACCAAGGTTGAAGACTTGTCCATCAAGGTCAGGATTGCCGAAAAGGTTGAAGTAGAAGTGGTCAAGACCGGGGTAGCGAGAAGACTCAAGGACTGAGGCCGGTCATACATATTTGCCAATATTGGACCTTCCAAGTGATCCAATCCGGGTTGAAAGCCCGGATTGTTTCTTTGGAAACTGTGAAGGAATTCACGGTTGTCTTTGCGAAGAGTTAAGTTTGGTATATAATCGTAAAAGGAACGAGAAAGAGATCCAATGAGCGGATTGGCAATACCAAGCCAAGGCATTGCTGGAGGGGAGACCATGGCAGACATACCCTTTGAGATAGACAGGACAAGCGGGCTCCCCATTCACCTCCAGATAAAGCGAAACGTAGCGCACCTAATAGCGTGCAACTACTGGAAAGAAGGCCAAAAGCTTCCCACCGAAAGACAGATGGCAGCCGAGCTTGGAGTGAGCCGCAATACCGTAAGCCTTGCTTACCGTCAGTTGGAGAACGAAGGGCTCATAACATCCAGGCAGGGGCGGGGGACCTTCGTTGCAGACACCGCCGGCGCTCTCGGCGAAAACAAGCGGGACAGGGCCGTCAAGATCATCGAGGCCGCTCTGGACAATGCAATGTCTTTGGGGCTGAGCCCCGGGGAGTTCCTGGAGTTAGCCCAAGAGTGTGCCGAAGAAAGATACCAGGCCCTGCGCGAAGTGACTATCGCTTTCCTCGAGTGTAACAGGGAACAGCTTGATTACTTCGCCAGGGAGATCGAGCTGGGCACAGGGGTGCATGTGGTACCTGTGCTCCTGGATGATCTTGAAGAAGACCCGGAAACGGTTTCAACCGTGGGCAAGGCAGATCTGATAGTTACCACCTTTTTCCACCTGGATGAGGTATGCAACAGATTCCCTGACAGGCAAGGCGAGATCCTGGGGATTGCCCTTGACCCCGTGATCGAATCCGTAGTCAAGATAGCCAGGTTGCCCCAGGGCGCCAGGGTGCTGTTGGTCTGCATTTCCCAAGCTTTTGCCGAACGGGTGATGAAGTCCATGGATCTTGCGGGCATAAAGGAACTTGAAATACAGGTATACACCGGCAGGGATCCCGACCGCCTCAGGGAGCTGCTTGAAGGCAAACAGGCAGTAATCGTATCACCCGGAAGGCTAAAGGAAGTAAGTTCAATGGTAGGGGAAGGAATCCAGCTCATAGAGTTCATCTACAAGCCTGATGCAGGTTCAGTGAACTTGTTGAGGTCCTCTGTACTGGAGCACAAAAAAAGCAATTACAAGCAGGAGGCGATTGACTATGGGCCAGACGCTGCAATGGGAGATATCGGTTAACTCCAAGTGGTGTAAGAAGTGCGGGTTGTGCGTGGAGTTTTGCCCCCGGGACGCACTGGAGATGGACGATATCCCCACCGTCAAAGACGCTGCCCGCTGTATCGGATGTCTCATGTGTGAGATGCACTGCCCCGACTTCGCAATCACTGTGAAAAGGAGGGATAGCAATGGCTGAGAACAAGGCCAGGCTTCTGCAAGGAAACGAAGCAGTGGTAGAAGGAGCGATAGCGGCAGGACTGAGGTTTTTCGCAGGCTATCCGATTACTCCGTCTACAGAAATTGCTGAGCAGGCTGCGGCCAAGCTTCCCACCGTAGGCGGCAAGTTCATACAGATGGAAGATGAAATCGCCAGTATGGCAGCGGTCTGTGGTGCTTCGTTGGCCGGCGTGAAATCCATGACCGCAACCAGCGGCCCGGGGTTTTCGCTCAAACAAGAAAACCTGGGATTTGCGGTAAAAGGCGAAATTCCCTGTGTGGTGGTGAACGTCCAGAGGGTGGGGCCGTCAACGGGTATGCCCACATCCCCCGCCCAAGGTGATGTTATGCAGGCCAGATGGGGCTCCCACGGTGACCACGAGATTGTGGCCCTCTGCCCGTCATCGGTGGAAGAAGCTTTCCGGCTTACAGTAGAAGCGTTCAACATTGCCGAAGAATACCGTACACCTGTGATCCTGCTGATGGATGAAGTGATAGGCCACTTGCGCGAAAAGGTGGTCTTGCCCTCGAAAGAAGAACTGACGATCAAGCACAGGGAGAAACCAAGCGTCCCTCCCGAGCAATACAAGCCGTTTGCCATGGACCAGGGCCGGATACCCGGGGTGCCTCCCCTCGCCGCTTACGGTGAAGGATATAGGTTCCACGTTACCGGCTTGACCCATGGAGAAGACGGTTTCCCCACAAACAACCCGGCCATTGCCGAGAAGCAGATCAAGAGGATAAACGAGAAAATCAGTTCCAACAGGAAGGCCTTGTGCAAGGTTGAGAGATTCTTCCTGAACGACGCCGAGGTGGTTGTGGTTGCCTATGGCGCCACTGCCAGATCTGCCAGGAAGGCAGTAAAGGACGCAAGGGAACAGGGCATAAAAGCAGGGCTGCTGAGGCCTATTACCATTTGGCCTTTCGTAGAGGACGCCCTGTCGGAAGTCAAGGCCAATTTGCCCAAGGCCGTGATTGTGCCCGAGATGAACCTGGGGCAGTTGGTGCTGCCCGTAAGAAGGGTCATGGGCGACAGCGTTCCGGTGATCCAGATCAACAAGCTCGCAGGACAACTCATTGAACCTGAAGAGATTCTGTCTGCAATAAAGGAGGCGGTATAAGGTGGCACTTCCTCTTGAACAGTACCTCAGGGTGGCCAAAATGCCACACATTTGGTGTCCGGGATGCGGCCACGGCATTGTTCTCCAAGCCATCGTCAGAGCCATACACGAGCTGGGAATTGACACCGAGAAGACAGTGATCGTATCCGGGATCGGATGCTCCGCCAGAGCTCCCGGTTACCTCCATTTTGATACCTTACACACCACCCACGGGCGGGCCATTGCCTTTGCCACGGGCATAAAGCTTGCCAAACCCGAGCTAAACGTAATAGTGATTACCGGCGACGGCGATGCCGCAGCAATCGGTGGCAACCACCTTATCCACGCCGCCAGAAGGAATCTGGATATTACGGTGATCTGCTTCAACAACAACATTTACGGGATGACGTCAGGGCAGTATTCGCCGCTTACGCCGCAGGGGAGCTATGCCACCACATCGCCTTACGGAATGCTTGAAAAACCCTTCGATCTATGTAACCTGGTCATGGGCGCAGGCGGTACCTTTGCGGCCCGCAGCACAACTTACCATGCGCGGCAGCTGACCAATGTCATCAAAGAGGCAATCTCACACAAAGGGTTTGCCTTTGTGGACGCCCTATCCCAATGTCCGACGTATTTCGGCAGGCGCAACAAGCTGAGAACTCCTCTGGATATGATGAACTGGTTCAAGGACCGGGCTGTGCCGGTCAACGCCTGGGAAAAGCTGAGCCCGGAGGAAAGGGAGGACAAGTTCCCCATCGGAGTACTCAAGAAGACTCAGGCTACTGAACTCACCGAGGTCTACAAGGAGCTTATCCAACAGTTACAGCAGAGAGGTGGAGAATAATGCGCGTGGAGCTTCGCCTGGCAGGCGCAGGCGGTCAAGGGCTGATTACTGCAGGCATAATCCTGGCCGAAGCTTGTGCCAAGTATACTGACCTGAATGTGGCCCAAACCCAATCATACGGCCCTGAATCAAGGGGAGGAGCATCCCGGGCCGATGTGATAATCTCCTCGAATGAAATCGATTATCCCGAAGTCAAGGCTCCCGATGTGTTGGTCGTGATGACACAGGAAGCCGCCGACAAGTACATCCCGGGGGTCAAAGACGGGGGCACGGTGATTGTAGACACTACCTATGTTAAGCAGCTTCCGGAAGCGCAATCCAAGGGCTTCAAAGTGATAGAATTCCCCATTAGCGGAAAAGCTAGGGAACTCGGGCGCGAAATTGTGGCTAACATCGTGGCCCTGGGGCTCCTGACGGAAGCCACCGGCATAGTGCCCAATGATGCAGTGATGGCAGGGGTGCTCAACAGGGTTCCCAAGGGCACCGAAGAACTGAACAAGCAGGCATTTGCTGCCGGAGTGGAAGCTGCCAAGGGGCTGTAAGCCCGGGTTTATCCCAACCGGAACAACCAGGTGATAGGGGGTTAGTAAACCACATGATCAAGGAAGCCAGGGAAAAATGGGAACAAGGTACTCTGGCCAAGACCCTGAGCAGGTTTCCTGAAAGGCAGGAAGAGTTTACCATCGACTCAGGGATACCCATAAAGCAGCTTTACACGCCTGAGGACCTTGAAGGATGGGACTACCTAACTGAACTGGGGTTTCCCGGCGAATACCCTTACACCCGGGGAGTCCAGCCGACCATGTACAGGGGACGTCTGTGGACCATGCGTCAATATGCCGGTTTCGGGACCGCCCAGGAAACCAACGAACGGTTCCGCTTCCTGCTGGAACAGGGTCAGACAGGCTTGAGCGTTGCTTTTGACTTGCCCACCCAGATCGGATATGACTCTGACCACGATCTGGCCGAAGGCGAGGTTGGCCGAGTGGGCGTGGCCATCGACTCCCTTGAGGACATGGAAGTTGTGTTTGACAGGATCCCGCTGGATAAGGTTTCAACGTCCATGACCATCAACGCCCCGGCCGCCATTCTTTTGGCCATGTACCAGGCAGTCGGCGAAAAGCAAGGCGTGTCTCCGGAAAAACTCAACGGCACTGTCCAAAACGACATCCTCAAAGAATACGTAGCCAGAGGCACTTATATCTTCCCGCCTGAACCATCCATGCGTTTGGTAACTGATATCTTTGAGTACTGCTCCAAAACCATACCGTCGTGGAACACCATTTCCATAAGCGGATACCACATAAGGGAAGCGGGAAGCACTGCGGCACAGGAAATCGCGTTTACCCTTGCCAACGGCATTGCCTATGTCCAGGCAGCCATTGACAAAGGGCTCGACGTGGATGACTTCGCCGGAAGGATGTCCTTCTTCTTCAACAGCCATGTGAACTTCTTCGAGGAAATCGCCAAGTTCAGGGCCGCGCGGAGACTGTGGGCGCGGATCATGAAAGAACGTTTCAAGGCGAAAAACCCCAGGTCACACAGGCTGCGTTTCCATACTCAGACTGCAGGCTCATCCCTTACCGCGCAGCAGCCTGATAACAACATAATCCGTACCACCTTGCAAGCATTGGCTGCCGTACTAGGAGGCACCCAGTCGCTGCATACCAACTCCAGGGATGAAGCGCTGGCCCTGCCCACCGAGGATTCGGTAAGGATAGCCCTGAGGACACAGCAAATCATCGCCTACGAGTCAGGCGTAGCCGATACCATCGATCCCTTGGCGGGAAGCTATTTCATAGAGAAACTCACAGATGAAATGGAAGCCAAGGCTTTGGAATACATCCGGAAGATCGGCGACATGGGCGGCGCCGTAAAGGCGATCGAAAACGGGTTTATGCAGCGCGAAATCCAGGACAGCGCCTACAAGTACCAGAGGGCGGTGGAGTCCAAGCAAAAGATGGTTGTGGGTGTCAATTGCTTCCAGGTCGAAGAAGAACAGCCCAAGAACCTGCTCCGGGTGAACCCAGCCATCGGCGAAGCCCAGAAGGAAAGGCTCAAGAGTTTGAGAGCCAGACGGGACAGACGGGCCGTGGCTTCAGCCCTGAAGAACATCGAAGCCGCTGCCAAGGGCCAGGACAATCTGATACCTCCCATCCTGGATGCGGTCAAGGCGTATGCAACAATAGGTGAAATCTGCGACGTGTTGAGAGACGTGTTCGGCGTGTACCGCCCGTCCCAGGAGGTATGAGTTGCCTTTGTAGAGTCCGAAAGGGGAGATACTATGCTGAAGAAAATCAACCATCTCGGTATTGCAGTAAATGACCTGGAAAAGGCGGTGAATGTCCTCAAAGAAGCTTTCAACCTGGAGGTGGGAGGGATTGAGGAAGTCCCGTCCCAGAAGGTTAAGGTGGCATTCCTGCCTATAGGTGAGAGCAGGCTGGAACTCCTCGAACCCACTTCTGAGGACAGCGCCGTGGCCAAGTTCCTGGCTAACAGGGGAGAGGGGTTCCACCACGTGGCCTTCGAGACCGATTCCATCGAAGAAGCCCTGAAACTTGCTGAAAGCAAGGGATTGCGGCTTATCGACAAGGAGCCCAGGCCGGGGGCCCACGGGACAAAGGTGGCTTTCATCCACCCCAAGAGCACTTTCGGGGTATTGGTAGAACTCGTCCAGGAAGGCGGCCAATGCTGAATCCAGGCTACCGGTGAATCCGATTCCGGCTGTGAGCCGGACAATGGGTGGAGCGATAAGAAGGAGCTTGGCTGATACGCCACGCTCCTTCTTGTGTTTGCGGAACCGCCCGTCCACCCCCCCGGCAAAAGGCCAAGGCACTCACCGGAATCACTCCTTCCTTTGGCCCTCGTCTAAGCGACACCTTGGCCCTAGTCTGATTGATCCCTGAAAACCCGAGCCCTTTTCCACAGGCGGGCTGTTGTGCGCGGGGAAGCCAAGGGTCTTGTCTGGCCGTCCTGTGTCATGCCTGCCGTTAACTTAAGGGGCTCCGTGAGAACAAAAAGAGCTAAAAACTCCTCACATACTTGAAGGAAAATACGATAGATATGGCGAAGAGAGTACTCAAGTGGGGAAAAGTGGGGAGAAGTGGCCCAAGTGAGCGGCGCGAGTTTTGTAGGCGAATACCTCCACACGCTGGATGCCAAAGGCCGGGTAGCCCTGCCTGCCAAGTTCAGGGAAACCCTGGGCCCTAAGTTCATTATTGCCCGGGGTTTGGACAAGTGTCTCTTCGTTTACCCAAACGAAGAGTGGGAGCAGGTAATGGAGAAACTTAAGACCATACCAATAAGCAGCAAGGACGCGCGGCACTTCACGAGATATTTCCTTTCTGGGGCTACGGAAGCCGAACCTGATAAGCAGGGGCGGGTCGTGATTCCCCAAAATCTCCGCGACTACGCGGGCCTTAACAAGGACGTGTTCATCCTGGGCGTCGGAAGTAGGATCGAGATTTGGGATAAGAGCAAGTGGGAAGAGACCAAGCTAGGCCTTGAGGAAGAATTCTCTGTCTTGGCCGAAAGCGTAGCTGGCATATGATGGACAACTCGAGGGGTTCCATATATCACACACCGGTTCTCGTTGATGAAGTTCTGGCTTTCGTCAACGAACGGAAGAGGAGCACGGTTGTAGATTGCACGCTGGGCGACGGCGGGCATTCAGAAGCAATCTTGGCCAACTCGCAGGACAATTTCGTTTTCGGCATTGATATCGACGACGAGGCGGTGGAAGTAGCAGGCAAGCGCCTGGACGCCGGGTTCCGGGGCAGGTTTCACGTGAGCAAATGGGACTACAGGCAGCTCAACCTGCATCTGGCGCGAGTCGGAGTTCCGAGGGTAAGTGCCATACTCATCGACCTGGGAGTCTCATCGAGACAACTGGACCAGGCACACCGGGGGTTTTCGTACTGGGCGGACGCGCCCTTGGACATGCGCATGAACCCTCAAGGCACAAGGACCGCCAGGGATATCCTGGCCCAGTGGAGCGAGGCTGAAATCGAAACGATCCTCAGGGAATACGGGGAAGAACGGTTTTCAAGGCAGATTGCACGGGCAATCGTGGAACGCCGGTGTAAGCGGCCCATTGAAACCGCCACCGACCTGGTTGATGTGATAATAAGCGCTGTACCTGCAAAGGCAAGATACAGGAGCTTGCATCCTGCCAGGAAGACCTTCCAGGCCCTGAGGATTGCGGTCAACGATGAACTCTCACGGTTGGACGAGGCACTGCGCAAATGTTTCGGTTTGCTGGAACCGGAAGGCGTTCTCATGGTGATCACATATCACTCCCTGGAAGACCGCATTGCAAAAACGGTCTTCAGACAAATCGAAGCTCGGGGCGCGGGCGTCGTAAGAACCAAGAAAGTAATCCGGCCCGGCAAAGCTGAGGTAGCCCGAAACCCACGTTCGCGCAGTGCGAAACTGAGGATCATACAGAGCCGGGGCTGTTGGGGGAAGGAAAACGATGATAAGAAACGCTGAGCTGACATCGAGAAGAACAATCTCAATACAAATGGTAGGACTGGTGTATTTCATAGCCGTTGTCATCGCCGGAGTAATACTCGTGTACCAGCCTGCAAGGGTAGCTCACCTCAACCAGGAAGTGAGGCGCTTGGAAAGACAGCTCCACGATTTGAAATTGCGCAATGAAGACCTTAAGCGGACAGTAGCGTCCATGGAATCACTTACCTACATAGAAGCCCAAGCCAGGAACGTGCTTGGGATGGTTGACCCTGAGCAGGTAAAGTCCGTGGTTGTTAACACCGACCCCGGGGAGCACCGGCCTACCGAAGAAGGCGCTTATGCCCATGCTGAACCAGCCCAAGGTATATTGGCATGGTTAAACCGCATAGCTGAGTTTATGAAGCAAAGGATAGCCGTGGCCAAGGGCCTGCAATAACCGGCAATGGCAGAGGAGAAAAGCTATGGGGGTTTTGGCCCGCAAACGGGTTGGAAGGGTACTGGGGCTGGTTGCCGCTTGTTTTGTGCTTCTGCTGGCAAGGATAATATACGTCCAGTTTATCTGGGCGGAAGAGCTCGGCCAGCAAGCTTTGGATATGCGGATGCAGGACATCCCCATCCAGCCCAGGCGCGGGGTCATCTACGACCGGAACGGTCACGAGCTTGCTTTCAGCATCGATGTGGAATCATTGTACACAATTCCCGCCCAGATCAAAGACCCCTCTGAGACGGCCAGGGTATTGTCTGAGATTTTGGGCATGAAATACGACACCCTGATGTCGATCCTCACCAGGCATACCGCCTTCGAATGGATCAAACGCAAACTTCCCGACGACATCGCCCGGCAGATCAAAGAGCTCAACCTTCCCGGTATAGGCTTTACCCAGGAGTCAATGCGGGTGTGGCCGAAGGGCAGCCTGCTTGCCCAAGTTCTGGGCATCGTCGGGATAGACAACAACGGCTTGGAAGGGCTGGAATACGAATACGACACGGTCTTGAGCGGTACCCAAGGCAAGTTTACCGTTGAGGTGGATGCCATAGGCCAGGAAATGCCCCATTCACAAAAGGGCTATGTGCCCCCTGTTCAAGGCAAGAACCTGGTGGTTACAATCGATGAAGTAATCCAGTTTATCGCCGAACGGGAACTTGAAGCCAAAGTCAAAGAGACAAACGCCGAAGGCGGCTTGATCATCGCCATGAACCCTTCCAACGGCGAAATACTGGCCCTTGCAATCCGCCCTGAGTACGACCCCAACAAGTACGATGAGTATCCGACTGAGAACAGAAGAATCAGGGCCATCACCGACTCCTTTCCGCCGGGTTCTACCTTCAAACCCATCACTGCCGCTGCCGCCCTGGAAAGCGGCGCAGTAAGCCCGTCAGATACCTTCTACTGCGGCGGCTCCATGCAGGTGGGGCCCGATACCTTGTACTGCCACAGACAAGAGGGCCACGGCAGCCAGACCTTCTATGAAGTGATTCAAAACTCGTGCAACATAGGGTTTGTGCAGATAGCACAAAGGACCGGCATTGAGCACTTCTACAAGTACATCGAGTTGTTCGGCATGACGTCCCCCACAGGCGCGGATCTGCCGGGGGAAGCCAGCGGGATAGTCGTCCCTCAGGAAAGGGCCAAGCCAATTGACCTGGCGGTGATGTCCTATGGGCAAACCCTCCAAGTCACACCCATGCAAATCGTCACGTCCCTGGCGGCAATAGCAAACGGTGGCTACATGGTAGTGCCACATCTCGTCAAAGAAGTCACCGACAACAGCGGCAACGTAATTGAGGTCAAAAGCTATGAACCCGTGAGGCAGGTAATCTCGTCCAGGACAGCAGAAGAACTGAGAATTGCCCTTGAAAAAGTCGTGTCAGACGGCACCGGCAAGGCTGCGTACGTTCCTGGTTATAGGCTGGCAGGGAAGACCGGTACGTCCAACAAGGTGATCGACGGCAAGATCGCCGAAGGCAAGTATATATCCTCGTTTGCAGGTTTTGCTCCTGCAAACGATCCCAAATTGGTGCTGCTTGTGATGATCGACGAGCCCAAGGGAGAATACTACGGAGGCATAGTAGCCGCACCGGTGTTCTCGGCAGTCATGAGAGACGTCTTACGTTACTTGGAAATACCGCCTCAGGAAGAACCGGTTGATGAGACGGAACAGGAAACGGTAATCGTGCCTGACCTGGTAGGCAAGGATGCAGTCGCAGCCCAGGCTGAGCTGAGGGAAATCGGATTGTCGGGCAAGATTGACGGAAACGGAACCACCGTGGTGTCTCAGTTCCCTGTTTCAGGAGCTAGGGTATTGAAAGACACAAGTGTGATACTATACACGGAAGATGAAGAACAACCGGGGGAAGGAATGGTGAGGGTTCCCTCCATCATAGGTTTGGGGTTGACCCAGGCAAGGGCCAAACTCTTGGATGCGGGATTGTCCCTGAGCGCCCAGGGGAAGGGCTTCTGCGTGTCCCAGGAACCCCAGGCCGGGAGCTTCGTTCCCAAAGGTTCCACGGTAAAGGCCACCTTCAGGATGGACGTGGGCCAATAACATGAGGGGAGAACGGGAACCCAAAGACATGTTTTTCGACTGAGCAGAGGTGCGTAGTATGAAGCTATCATACTTGTTGGCCGGGTTGGATGGCGCTGACTTGATCCGGGATTGCCGCGTAACCGGGATCGCCTATGATTCCCGTGCCGTTAAGGAAGGCTATGTATTCGTGGCAATCAAGGGGTTCAAACTGGACGGGCATGCCTTCGTAAGTGACGCTCTTGCAAGGGGTGCAAGCGGCATTGTCGTGGAGAGGCCCGTGCCCGTGCCTCCCGACAAAGGCTTGGCTGTGGTCAAGGATTCCCGGTTTGCGTTGTCACATCTGGCGTGCAGATTCTACAAGGACCCAAGCGGCAGTCTGTTGGTTGCCGGGATAACCGGCACTAAGGGCAAGACCACCGTTTGCCATATGGTCAAACGCATGCTGGAGAGCATGGGGTACAAGACGGGGCTCGCAGGCACCGTACACAACATCGTCGCGGGAGACATCAGACCCGTAGAGCGCACCACCCCGGAAGCCCCTGAGCTCCTTGCCTTGCAGAGAGAGATGGTGGATAGAGGCTGCACCGCTATGGCAATGGAAGTATCCTCCCATGCCTTGGCCCTTCACCGGGTAGCCCATGTCAAGTTTGATATAGGCGTGTTCACAAACATCGGAACCGACCACCTCGATTTTCACGGGACCATGGAAACTTACGTGGGAACCAAGGCCAAACTGTTCAACATGTTGTCACAAGGGAAGAGCCCCCA
>JAAZEL010000007.1 GCA_012512325.1 Candidatus Fermentithermobacillaceae bacterium
ACGGTTGTGGCTGTGGTCATCGGCCTGGCAGTCAATCCGCGGACCGGCGACAAGGGTTTGGCTGCAACCCTGCTTCAATACAGAACCGAATATGTGAGGGACGCCCCAAAGGTGGGCGGTATAGTGACCACCCTGGAGTATCCGGCCAACGCCGAATACAGCCATTTTGGTCTTCAGACCGCTCCACCTCCCTATTCAGTCACTCTTTACCTCTACACAGACGCAGACACACTGAGGTTCTACTCAGAAGACACAAACCAGGGCCCGTTCTTGAAGAACGCGGTTATCATGTTCTCCTTGATACGCAACGCTGATAGCGTCATGTTTATGCTCGACGACGGCACAAAAACCCATGTGATGGAGTTCACCCGCAACATGGCTGAGTCGTTTATGGGTGGCGACCTGTGGGCATACTCCGAATCACAAGAGCAGTTTGGCAAGTTCCTGGAGACCCTTGATTCCATCGAGATTTCCTTGCCTGAATCAGATGGAGAGGAAGGATGGAAACCGCAACCCAAGATCGAGGACCAAGAAGCTTACCGGAAAGCCCTGGCGGAAGCACGTCAATCGGTCAAAGTCGAGGAGATAGGCGTCGACGACATGGGGAACCACAGACTAACAGCGCTAGTCTGGATGGAAGCGTACTTCGAAAGATATAAGGCGCTGCCGGAGGATAACATGGCCGACCTTGCCGAAGCAACAGTGGACCGCCTGGATTTGGTCAGGGTATCAAGAGCCGGACAGCCAAAGGGGTTCGTGTTTGAAGTCGAGTTCTCGGTGAGGCCAACCTACCCTATCTCCCACAACTCCTTTTGGATGGCGGAAAACACCTACCCAAGCCCATCGCGGGGTGAAACATGGGGTCAGATGTACAGACAGGTTGAACTCAACTTGGGTGAAGACGGCTGCTACTACTGCGTCGAAATGGGAACCGGGCCCATAGGCCTGGGTAAGGGTTACATAGAGGTACCCGTTCTTTGGAACATCGAATTTCATCCGAAGGGCCAAGAGGAAACACCCGAAGAGGCCGCCCTGACCTTTGCGAGGGTAGTCTATCCCGATTACCTCTTGAATCTGCCGGTCGAAGCCGAACACGGCATCACCGCATATGAGATGCTCGACTTCTTAGTTAAGACTTCATCGGAAAACTCAGTGACAGCCGAGATCACCGTCGCGGTCAGACCGGTGCATGAGATCTACTATATCGGGCTCAACACGGAAAGAGGCACAGGCAAGCACGAGGGGTGGCTGATCCTCAAGAAAAACTTCACTTTGGAGAAGACCCGGCAAGGGTATTGGAGATGCATAGAGCTGGGCAACGTATACTAGCGCTCCGGGCCCGGACCGCAATGGCCAGAATGCTTGACTCTATCCGCAGCAGAAACCTGCTTTTCGATGCCCCCCGGTTCTAATGGTAATGGCCAAAACCCAGGCTGAAATGCAGGGCGAAGGCAGTCTTGCCTTCGCCCGGAATCCTTCTTATGGGGCCGCTCGTTTTATCTCTCTCATCGCCTCAACAATCTCATTGAAGCGCCCCGTTATATACCCGTAATTGCCCCTCCTGTGAGGCACAACGCAATTACTGCAGTCTTTGATATCGTTGATATACGTGAATCTGCCGCCGCACTTGTCCCCCAGCGCGTAAAGGGGGCAGTAGCAGAACAGACAGTTGAACTCATCGGGGTCAATCCCGGTGTGGCATGGGAAGAACTCACACGCCTTGTTGGTGAAAAACGCAAACGCCTTTCCGCGCCAGTATTCCTGTTTGGACGGCTCTGACTGTACCCGATCCTCGTCCATGAAAACTCCCTCCCGCATTGTCCTGTGTCATTCGCCATGTTGTCCTATTGCCCGATTTCTTTCAAGCTTCTTGTCCTATTGCCTGTTATTCGTCCTCTTGTGCTGTTGTCCTGTTGCCTTCAAACTCCTCTTATACAGCCGACTGCATTCTATGCAGCCAACCGCATTCTGCAAGGACCGCAGGCAAGGCGCTCTCCTGCCACACAAGGCAATGGAAGGCGCAAATGGCAGCTCACTTGGAACAAAGCCTATCCCCCGTCGGTCTATATATCTGCCGTTGGTCCAGAACCCTGCCAGGCGTGGTGCTACGGTGCTACGGCCACTGGCGAGCCTCGAGGCAGGCGCAAGCCTGAAGCAAATCACAACCTGGAACGGAGGTTGCTAAACAATGAGAACTAAGTCTTTCACGACTCTTTGCCTAGCTCTGTGTTTCTGCTTTATCTTGTGTGGCGTAACAGGAGAAAGGCCGGTTGCGGCCGCTTCGGACATGAGCCATCCCGCCACGGAAGGGGCAGGCGTATCGATGCCCGATTTCATTCCTATAAGCCTCCCTGTGGCTAAGGATGGGATTACACTCACTACGAGCAAGCTGATCTACCGCAAGGGAGAACCGGTAGAACTCATATTCAGAAACGATTCTGAATCAGGCATAACCTTGTCGAACGGGGCTCCCTGGGAAATCACGGCACCCGATGGCTCCGCGGTATTCTCGCCCATTTCGATAATGGTCATCGTAGAAGTTAACCCCGGCGGCACTCAGACGTGGACTTGGAACCAGACCGGTGAAGACGGCACACAGGTTGAACCGGGGATCTATACAGTAACTCTCAGGACTTCTGCAGGCGAATTGTCCACCCGCTTCTGCATCACTGGCCTTAAGGCGAATAAGGACCTGCAGAACCCCGACCCAGAGATGCCTGAACACAATCCTTTCAAAGACGTAACCGGTGAGCATCCCTGGGGAGATCCCCATATCCTGGCCCTTTATGAGAAAGGCATCGTCCAGGGGAAGAGTGCAGACACCTTCGACCCTGAAGGCACCCTCACCAGGGCGGAGTTCGTGACGCTGCTCCTCAGGGCATGCGGTGTGCAAGATATCCTCTTGTCGGCTGAAGGCATACCCACGGGGACGGATCCCAACAAGCCGGTTTCGTCGCTGGATTCGGAAGACCCCCACTGGGCGGAACCGTATATTCACACCGCAATGACCTTGGGGATCATCAGGTCCCAAGAGTACCCAGACGGATTTGAACCTGACACCCCTATCACACGGATGGAGATATGCGCAATGGCGGTCCGCGCCCTGGGTCTCGAAGACGAAGCCTCTGACACTGCCGCTGCCGAACTCGGATTCGCCGATTCCGAAGACATTCCTGCGACGTACAGAGGCTACGTCTCGAAAGCGGTAGAATGGGACGTGCTCAGGGGATATCCGGACAACACATTCCAACCGGGTAACTACGCCACCAGGCGCGAAGCGGCGGTTATCATCTACCGGCTCCTGGACCTACATTAACCAGAGTTGTCGGGGGACCCTGGCCGGGTCCCCCGTGTCCACCTTCCGGCGTCTCCGGTTGGCTGGATTCGAAACGACTTCTTGCAAGACTCCGGTGACCCTTGTAACGCTTGGCATTGGTTAAGCGGCTCAAGGTATGGCCCGCAACCAGCCAGTCCACCTTGCCAGTCATCTTGTAATGCCTGGTATTCGTCAAACGTTCAAAGGTGTGACTGCCGCCAGCCTGTCCATTCTGGCAGTCATCTTGTAACTGGTATTCTTCAAGCATCTCAAGGTATGGTCTACCACCAGCCTATCTAGTCTAGCGTTCATCTTGTAACACCTGGTATTCGTCAAGCATCCCAAGGTATGGCCTACCACCAGCCTATCTAGTCTAGCGTTCATTTTGTAACACCTGGTATTCGTCAAGCATCGCAAGGTATAACCCGCCACCTGCCTATCCCCTTTGGCATTCATCATCCCACGCCGGGAATTCGTCAAGCATCCCAAGGCGGCCTCACGTTTATTGCTTCACATAATGATTGCTTCGCATGATGAATGCCTTCCTCCACCGCTGAACGCTCTTCTCCACAATAGGTCAATAAGCCACATTCATTCGTATCCCTCGCTCTTCTCCTCCCTGGGGTTTTCTGTTGTCGCCTTCCACGGTATTATGGTAGAATATGGCAAATTGTGGGGGAGGATGTTGCCTCTTGGCGATCAGTGAAAAGCTATTCGTTGAGTTACCCACCGGTTTGCTCTTAGACCAATCCCTTCGTCCTGAAGATATTGCGCTGTATGCCCAGATCCAACTCCGTCCAGGTTGCTCCATAAGCGAGTTGAACAGACTGACATGCAGAAGTAGGACCACCATCCGCAGTCAATGTAAGAGGCTTGCGCAAGGGGGTTGGATTGCGGTTGTCAGCGAGGGGATCAAGAAATCAGTGTACCCTACCTTGTCGGATGAACATCAGAGGCAAGTTTCGGAACTGTATAAGGAGCAGGTCAGACTTGCGTCTCGAGTTGGACAAACACATATGTGTGAATGGCTCAGAATTCTCCTCGACGTGCCCTCAATCCTTGAAAACGTCAGGCCGTGGTTCTTGCAGAATCCCGAGACTGGTGAGTACCTGGAATACGATTGTTACCTCCCAGAACCCTACCAGGTAGCCTGGGAATTCCATGGCCAACAGCACTTCACGGTTACAGAGATGTTCCCCGACGAAGAGGCCCTTCGCAAACTCCAAATGAGAGACTTAGTAAAGGTCAGCCAAAGCAAGAAGCACGGTGTTAACTGGTGATCGTTACTGAACAAGATCTCTCGTACGAAGGTATGCTAGCTAAGATTCCCCAGCGTGTTCCGCTCAAGTATGTGGACCCGAATGGACCCCGGGTAAGGTCGTTGGAGAGTCTTTGCCAGGAGTATGCAGCAAGTGTGAGGAGAAGCCTAGCACGGCAGGCGAGAAAGAAACGCCAACCTCAACAGGGATGATTAGCCATGTACTACGGCTTGCCTGTACAAGGACATGCATAGTAGAAGGTCTCGGGACGAAACTGGTGTTTGTGTGGCTACTAAAGACTGCATAGTAGAAGACATGCATAACCTGCATAGCACAAGGTCGGCGACTCGAGCCTGGTCTGGCGTAGGCATTCTCAGGGGGACTGGGTGAGTGAAGATGTGCTTAGTCATGTTGAGTATTGAACACGAATCAGGTTCACGTCTAACGCTTCTACGCTGAGAGTGAAGATGATCTCTTAGTCATGTCTAGTGCTGAACTGTGGCAAGGTCCGTTAGTCAATCCTAAAGCAGATCAAGGTCACAGTGGCCAAATCCTGACCAGATTCCTGCTCGAACTGGACAGTTCCAAACCAGGCATGCGTCGGAAAAAAGCGAACTGGTCAACTCTGAACCATCTTCGGGCCTCAAGTGGTCAACTTCAGACCAGGATGCGTTCTAGACTGGACAGATCCAAACCGGTCTCGCCCCGCAACAAAGCCAGAATGGTCAAGTCTAGACCAGGTTGAGGCGGCGAACGATCAACTCCAGACCAGTTTCACTGTCCAAGTGAACAACTCCAGGCCAGTCTCGCCTCGGAACAGACCAAGCTGGTCAGTTCTAAACCAGACTCCAGACGAGAGTGGTCAAATCCAAACCAGTTCAAGTCTCAGATTGGTCAGTTCCAAACCAGTCTCGCTCCGAAGGACAGCGGACTGGTCAATTCTTTACCAGTCCCCTCTCTGGACTGGCTAATCACGGACCAGGTTCAGCCTTGGAATGGGCAATTCCGAACCAGTTGCAGCGTTGAGAAAAGCCAAGTGGTCAATTATGAACCAGAGAACAGCGAGAGGTGGTCCATTCTAAGCCAGATGACTCTAGGATCTGACGGTCTTGCGCCAGTCTCTCAGCCCCGACCCATCACACAAAGCCGCCACGATGGTCTCGTCAGCAGACACCCAGCTCAACGAAGCCAGTTCTCCTGGGTCAATCCACCTAATCTGCGTGTGATCCCGAAGCACTGCTCTTCCCTTGGCTCTGCAGGTAAACGAAAAGAGCCGCATAAAGAAGGTCTCGTAATCGTAATCCACCTTCAATAATGGCGCTAAGCCTTCTAACTGGAGGGCAAGCTCTTCAGACAGCTCTCGGACGACACATCTCATTAGGGTTTCTCCTTGCTTCACTTGTCCCCCAGGAAACTCCCAGAAACCTGCGAACTCTCCGTGTGCTCTTTGAGCGGCCAGTATCCTTCCTTCCTCATCGTGAATGACTGCGGCGGTAACCATTTTCAACGTGCCGCGGTCTAGTGCGGTTTCAATGTCCATAGCCGATTTGAGCAGGCGGTTGGCCATGAGATCGCTGTCGATGCCATGGTGAGCTTCTCGATGACATGCGGGACATAGGGCAATCAGGGTGTTAGGTTCACTCAGGCCATAATCCACCGCCGAACCTATGTAGTGAACCTCCAGATAGGGTCTTCCATTTCGGGCGACGAAGGGAGCTGGATGACCACACAATTCGCAGAATCCATTGGCTCTTGCCAAAACATAGTCTTTTACAATCTCGATACATTTCTGATATATCGTTCTAGAGCTATCTTCGCAGTCGAGTACTTGAGGAGTAACTTCCAGCCTGTCTGACTCGTTAGACACTAGTGGCACCTGGACATAGGTATCTTCGAACACGAGGCTTCCTTGGAGAGCGCTTTGCAGCCCAGCCCCATCATATGTGACGCATTCTTCCGAGAGCCGCCCAAGGTCCACCCTGTCTCTCATAAACCATCTGACAATAGACACCACCTGAGGACGCAGGTCTAAGAACGCTGTTGCGCTTTCCGTAACTCTGGATGAACCGGCCGACGAGTGGATCCGGGCAGCGCTCGAGACGCTTGTAGCGGCGGTAACCGTGGCAATGCCATCGATGGGCATAAGCCGAAACACAAACACTCTACGCTTGTTTCCAAGTGCATCTGTATCCTTCTCGCAGTAATCTACACAGTTCATGAATCCCTCAAACCGATACAAGCCCGACCCAAGGCCTTCAAATAGCATTAGCGCTTTGTTGTCTTTTTGATGGTCTCGTATAGCACGATTGCCACGGACCATTTGCATGTCTCCAGATTGCCCTTCCCCAGTGTAATGATAGAATCCATCCGCCCTCCACCCATCCCTATATCCATAGTCTGCTCCTTGTTCAGTCGAAAACAGGAGTATAGCTCGGGCTCTGCGCGGAGTTGATATGCCACCCTGTTCCTGGCCTCCGAGCCACATGTGAATCTGTTTTCGAAGGTAAACCTGACCTCTTTTGAAGCGAGTGACGAGAGCATCGAAGTCCATTTCCACCATTCCTCGAACTTAGAGATTCTTGTTAACTCCTAACAAGGTTTCGCTATTAAGGTTCTACAGAATATTCATTCATCCTCTATAAGCAGGCTTCGTGAAGATCCCCTTGCAGCGACAAATATGCCTCGCAAAGAACCCTCGTAATGGCGATTATCCTCCGCGAAGATACCGCCGTAATAACCAGGTAGTCCGTGGGAGTCTTTCGCCATGTTCTGCGAACCCTCAGCATGGGTTACGCTCGAAGGTCACAAGGAGAGACGGCGGTGAGGCAACGACACCCCTGGTTGTTGTCCACCGGCCGGCCCAAATGTACAAGCAGGAATTACCTGCAAATTGTAGAAACACATCCCACGGCGGACATCGAGGTGTAGAGATGTTCACGGAGGTGTCTCCATGGCGCGGCTGATCCCTGATGTACCGGCTCAGATGATACAAAGCGACGGTGAACTCATGTTTTGCTCCGCATGCAGAGACCCCGGGCGAGTACACAGTGTTTTATGGGTATAAGTACCGGTTGGAGGCCCCTCTCGGGAACGCCGGCCGCGAGCACGATGATTTCCTCTCCGTCGGCGAGGCGGACTTCGTGGTAGTCCACCCTGAGCTTGGCTATGCGGTTTTCGAAGTCAAGCAGGGCAACATCATCTACGCCGACGGGCAATGGCACGAGTTCAAGCCGGTCCTGGGAGGCGCCCATCGCACCCGGCCAATGGCCAAAGACCCGGTGGAACAAGCGCAAAGAGCCATGTGGGCCATCCTGGAGCGGTACAAGGACAAGTCCGGCGAGGGTAGGTTTCCCCTCCACATAAGGTATGCCGTGTGTTTCCCGGAAACCAAGAAGCTCGCAGGAGAACTGCCCGACCATATAGATCCGAAGAGCATTTTCGTATACGACGACCTACAGAAGCTTGATGCCCGCATCCGAAGCCTGTTTCCCAAGGACACAATACCCCAACCCTTCGGCGACGGCTTTTCTTATAGCCAAAGTGCTTAGCCCGTCGTTCAAGATCTACCCATTAGCCTGGTCGCCGGGATTGTGGTAGGTGCCCACATGGTCACGTACAGCCCACTGTCGACGTTGGGAGCTTTGGCACTGGCTTCTTCAAGAGACGAGCAGAACAAACAGAAGCTGTTCGGACAGATGCTTGCTACAGGGTTTATTGGGGTCATTCTTGGAGGACTATTAGGGGTACTCGGGTTTTACAACCTGTTCTAACTGGGTAGGTTGGGCCGGCCATGTAGGATCCTCCAAGAGACACAAGCAACAGCAACCGTCTTAGTCAAACGAGCCCAAGAACATGGTTCTTGGGCTCGTTTTTCGTAAGGACGCTGATAACCTTTAGCCTTCCTGGTCTCTCTTACCCACCCTGGCCTTCTTGGCTATGGCGTACTCAATAGCTTCCTTGCCGGTCATATGCTCGATGTCAATCGCAATGATCAATGCTCGGTCGCACGCGTCTATCTTATGCTGCTTCTCATCTTCGGGCCGGTCTCCTGAGTACTTCTCTACCAAAGCCCTAAAGGCTTCGTGGTATTCATCACCTTCCGCAATCCTTGCCTTTCCGAAAGCAATGACGCTGCGGAAGTAGCTGGTGTATTCCTCGCTCACGATGGTATCTTCATCTATTACCGCAAAACAGACTTTCGGATTTTCCCTGATGGCGTCTATCTTGTGGCCCTCTCTGGCTGAATGGAAATAGATCTTGCCGGAATGATACACATAGCTTAGAGGAACCGCATACGGATAGCCCTCATCGCCTATGCAGGCTAAAACCCCATTGGAACATCTTTTCATCACCGCTTCGGTCGCTTCCGTTGATAGCAGCTGCTGTTTTCTCCTCATATCCCGGAACATTGCCAACTTGCTTTCCTGCATCCAGTTCTTGTTATTCGAGGTTGTCCAGCGTATCACATTGCCGTCACGTATGCTCCCATGTCTCTTCACTCCTGCGCCGTTCACGTAGGTACACATTTAGTGCGGAGGCTTAGGCACCGGTGACAGGTATTCTTGTCTCCTGCGCCGTTCATGTACGAACGCGATTGGTCGCAGAGGCTTAGGCACCGGTGACAGGTGTTCTTGTCCCCTGAGCCGTTCCCGTAGGAATGCGATTGGGTGCGGAGCCTCGGGACGCGATATCTATTGCCTCTCAAGCCGTTCCCGTACCTACACGGCCTTCCTTATACCTACACCCCTTGCTCGTATGCACACCGCCGTTCTGGGTAGTTATCACACGTTCATCCGTCTTCTCGGTCTTTCCCGTATTTACACTGCCGTTCCAGGACATGAACCGCGGAGAACGCAGTAGCTGAAATGGCAAGACATTGTATGACCCTACATGTCTATATGTCCATATGTCTGTATGTCTATATGTCTATGTAAATGTACCGTTCTACCCGCCGCAGAAAAGCCATTCTCAGGGGTATCCTGGTAAGCGGAAACAGCAACAACAGCCCCACCACATCGGTAACCGGGCCGGGCAGCAGAAGCAGTACCGCACCTATCACCATGAGCAGGCTATCGACAAGCTGGTTCTTGGGAAAACGCCTTGCTGCCGCCTCCCTTCGAACTTCCCGCAATACCCAAACTCCCTGGACTGCAAGCAGGCCCGCACCCACAACAGCCGCGCCGATAACTGCCCCAAGCGTCCGCCAGACCCCAAGCCGCTTGCGCACATGCAACAAGACAGCCAAGTCTACAAGCGGCAGGGCCAGGATCAAAAGGATTAGGACTATAGTCTTTGTGCTACCCACGACAACGCCCCCATCCTGAAAAACTCATTCTCACTCTCAGGCTCCATGCGCAGAACGGCACAGACTGCAGCAACGCCTCGGCAATGGCAATACCTCGCAAGCCTTCTACGACCCTTCGCAATTCCTCCGCAGCACCTTACGATGGTACCTTACGATCGCAATCTTGACCGGTCCGGGATCATCGATCTTCCAAGAACCCTCCACAACTCATCCACCTTCGCAACGCTTCCACAAGGTATCCGCAACTCCCAAGCCGTACTCCACAGCACTTCCGCGATGCCCCCACAACACTCAGGCAACGCTCCATAGCGCCTCCTCAACATCTTCGCAGCGCCGCAATCAAGAACCTAACCCCTACTTCGCTCTCCGTTCATTAAAACCCTGATGACCGCATACAGCCCGGCCATCATGACGAAGATTGTCGCCATGGACACACCGGTAATCCGGAGTGTCTCCCGCAGTACCTCCATCAAGACTCCTCCTCATTCACCGTGTGCACCGTGTACTTGTCAGAATCCGCCGGATGCTTGTCATAACCCCACATCTAATCTCCGGGCAAACTGTCACTTGACCAGGGCAAGTATCAGCGCCCCTGCGATTACCGAAGCGATCTGCCCTGCTACGTTTGCGCCAACCGCCTGCATCAAGACGAAGTTACCCGGGTCTTCTTTCTGTGCCATCTTCTGCACCACACGGGCAGACATGGGGAAAGCCGATATCCCACATGCGCCTACCATCGGGTTGATCTTGTTCTTCAGGAACAGGTTCAGCACCTTGGCGAAAATCACCCCGCCTGCCGTGTCAAACACAAACGCCAAGAGCCCCATGCCGATGATAAGGAGCGTCCTGGGCTGCAAGAACTCAGAGGCGGCCATAGTTGAGCCGATAGTAATCCCCAGCAACAAAGAAACAAGGTTTGTAAGCTCGTTTTGGGCTGCCTTGGACAGCCTGTCCAGTACCCCGCATTCCCGGATTAGGTTGCCGAACATAAGCGAACCCACCAGGGCAAGGCTTATGGGGGCCACAAGCCCGGCCACAACCGTAATCACAAGAGGGAACAGTATCCTTGTTCTCTTTGACACTTCCCTGGCCGGCGCTGAGGGCATCCTGATCTTGCGCTCTTCCGCAGTGGTCAGTGCCCTTATCACAGGAGGCTGGATAATGGGAACCAGCGCCATGTAGGAGTACGCCGCCACGGATATCGGGCCCAACAGGTGGCGGGCAAACTTGGTGGCTACGTAAATCGAAGTAGGTCCGTCCGCGGCACCTATGATTCCTATGGCAGCCGCTTCTTTCAGGCTGAATCCCGCAAGCCCTGCCATGGCCATGGGCAGGAAGATGCCAAGCTGGGCCGCCGCTCCGAAGAACAACATGGCAGGCTGCTGCAAGAGAGGTCCGAAGTCGATCATGGCGCCCACACCGATGAATATCAAGATGGGAAACAGCTCTGTGATGATCCCTGCGTCATAAAGGATCGTAAGGAAGCCGCCGGGCCCTACAGCTGATGAACCCGGGATGTTGGTGAGGATTGCGCCAAACCCTATGGGCAAGAGAAGTACCGGTTCGTATTCCTTGGCGATGGCTAGGTAGATCAATACGAAACCGATGCCGATCATTGCCGCTTGCTGCCATGTCATGGCCAGCAGCCCGTAAAGCAAACCGTCCAATCAAAGTCCCTCCCCTTGATTTTCGGGATGGGAAAACAAAAAACCCTCATCCCGTCTCATCCAGGACGAAGGTCTCACTTTTGAAGGCCTGCCGGGCTTTCGCCGTGCTGACGGCAAGGACTACCCGCCGGACGGCTACGACGTTACACTGAACACGCCGGCGGGAAGTTACTCCCCTTCATCGCCTTTATACATGTCCTTTGTCAATGGATTAGGTAAACGCAATAGGTGGATGTTGTCAGCAGTAAGACACAGCCATAACTCCACCCGCGCCATACCCACTATACATGGACAAACCATGGCCTTGTCAAGAAGTTCGGCTACCATCATCCTCTGAAGCCCAAACCTTCTCCAGGGCTTCGTCAAAGCCTTTTTCAGAGTTGCGCGAGGGCTGCATCATTGCTTCTTTTGGAACTTCTTTCACAACTTCCTTCAGAGCCTCTTTCAGGTCCTTTTTCAGAGCTTCTTTCAGAGATTCTTCAAGGCTTCGTCGCCCATTACATGGAGCAAACCACATGTGAACATGCGGTCGAACGCCGGCACTCTCGGGCGGCTATCTCCTACTTGACATGCAGTTTAGCCGGTCTTAGCCAAGTGCTCTGCTGCACCGGCGTCCCCGGACGCTATCTCACCCTTGCCACTCCCCGATAGACCACTCCCCGAGCACCGTCTACGGTGACTATGTCCCCGTCTCTCAAGAGCCTTGCGGCATTGGTCGCCCCTACCACCGCGGGGATGTTCAGGTGCAAAGCGGCTATTGCCCCGTCAGACGTGAGCCCGCCCTGTTCCATGATCAGGGCAGCCGCCTTCCTCAGAGCCGGGACAAACGATTTGTCCGTAGCAGGAGCCACTAACACGCAGCCGGGAAATGCCTTGGATACGGCTTCCTCGCCAGTGGCCGCCACCACTACCTTGCCTGACACGGCCATCTGCCCGATTCCGGAACCCTGCAGCACCACATCGCCTACGGTCCGCACTTCCATCACGTTGGTGGTCCCTGAAATCCCCTGGGGAACTCCTTTGGTAACCACACAGAGAGCCCCGTCTTCTATCAAACCCTTTTCGCGGAGCACATGTATGGCCATGTCTGAAACGTCGCCTGGCAACGAATCTTCGGATAAGCCTTCACCAGGCCGCCCATGGTCGCCGGCGCTACCGGAAATCCCCCTGCCTTTACTCGGATCCGGCTCCCCGGGGGCACCGTCACCCTTGGTATCCTTGAGTTCTCCGGTATCCCTGGTATCCTCGGCAGCTCCGGTATGCCTGGCATCCCCGGCGCTCCATCCATCCCCGGGGCCGGTAAAGGCTCCAGCCATCCTAGGTCCCATAACCGCCTCCACTCCCCAAACCAGCGTGAGCCAACCGCATGTCTCTTCGTGCGGGGTAACCGCAAACACTGGGATTTTCGGCCTGAACCTCGCCACCATCCTGGCGGTATACCCTGACTCCGTAGGAGTTATTATGGCAGAAGCCCCGAGGGCGACGGCGGATTCCACGGCCGAACGGCTCACTGCCTCGGTAACGTTGGCGGTTGTGCCCTTAGACCTGGACATGAACACTTCGTGGTCGAGAAACCCTTCAGCCTGAAGGGCAACCTTGGCCATGAATTTCACAGCCTCTACAGGATACTTGCCCGATGCCGTTTCCCCTGAAAGCATCACTGCATCGGCACCGTCCAGTATCGCGTTGGCCACATCAGATGCCTCCGCCCTGGTGGCTCTCGGGTTTTCGATCATGGACTCAAGCATCTGGGTGGCGGTGATCACAGGCTTACCAAGCCGATTGGCCAGGCTTATCATCTTCTTCTGCAACACGGGGATTTCCTCAGGCGGGTACTCCACGCCAAGGTCTCCCCTTGCCACCATGAGGCCATCTGCAGTCTTGAGGATTTCTTCAAGAGCGTTTACGCCGTACACAGATTCAACCTTGGCGATGATTTGCGCTTTGGAATTGAGCTCCTCCAGCGCGCGCCTGACGGCCAGCACATCATCGGCTGACCGGACAAACGAAGCCGCTACGAAGTCGATGCCATTCTGGACGCCGAACCTGATGTCCGCCTTGTCTTGCTCGCTTACTGCAGGAAGCCCCTCTATCCCCGACCCTGGAACGGCAACTTTCTTGCGGTCTGAAATCCATCCGCTGTTCAGGACCCTGGTGATTATGAGGCCGTCGCCGGCTTCTAACACTTCCAACTGGACATTGCCGTCATCGAGGAGGATCAAGGCCCCGGGAGACACAACCTCAGCGAGTCTGGGAAATGACACAGAAGCTTGCTCGGTATTCCCCAGGATTTCTTCGGAGGTGAGGGCGAACCTGCTGCCTTCTTCCAGGTGCGCTTTTCCGTTCCGGAATCTGCCTAACCTGATCTCCGGGCCCTTGGTGTCAAGCATTATGCCGATTCGCTTACCGGCCCGTTTGGCGGCCCACCTCAGATTTTCCATCCGGGCCCCGTGCTCCTCATGGGTCCCGTGGGAAAAGTTGAACCGGGCTACATCCATCCCGGCTCTTATCATCTGATACAGGGTCTCCTGGCCTTCGCAACTGGGGCCGATTGTACACACAATCTTCGTGCGGCGCCTCCTGACGGCCATAGGTACCCACCTTTCACTCCGGGAATCAGATGCTCACACAGGCATCCAAGACGTCGCTAATACCCACACCGCGATGCCACATGGATGCCACATCGCATGTATGAGCACTTCGCATGTATGCGCACTTGGTCATATCCGGACTACTTGCTAACGTACTGAACACTTACAGTTAGGTCTCAGTTCACCTGGCCAGGTCTTCCGCCAACCTGTACACTTCCAGGTCGATCTGCTTCTCCACGCCTAATACTTCATCCAGCGGCACAAGTTTGAGCTGTGTTCCCGAAACCGCCACCATCACGTTTGAATGCCCTGAAGCAAGGGCATCCACGGCCTTGGCGCCCATCCTCGAGGCAAGCAGCCTGTCGAAAGCCGTCGGCGTCCCGCCCCTCTGGACATGCCCAAGCACTGTAACCCTAATCTCAGTCCCCATACGCCTTTCTATTTCTTCGGCGACCTCAAACCCTTTGGCCGCACCTTCAGCCACAACTATGATGCTGTGCACTTTGCCCCGGGCTATTCCACGTTCCAGCTTGGCAACCGCGCCGTCCAAATCACTGGGCAGTTCGGGTATGAGAATGCTCTCAGCTCCCCCTGCAACTCCCACTGCCAGGGCAAGCTGCCCGCTGTGGCGGCCCATGGTCTCCACCACGAAGATCCTTTCGTGGGAAGTGGCCGTATCCCTCAGGCGGTTTACCGCTTCCACCCCCGTGTTGACCGCAGTATCAAATCCTATTGAAAAATCCGTACCGGGAATATCGTTGTCGATGGTGGCGGGTACACCAACCGCCCTGACACCCCTCTTGCACAGCTCAGCCATCTGAGTATGCTATACGACATGTTTGAGCAAGAAG
>JAAZEL010000008.1 GCA_012512325.1 Candidatus Fermentithermobacillaceae bacterium
CATCCCCAAGCCTATCATTTCCCGCTCAGCTTGTGAAGTACTTAATCTCTCATCCCAAAGCACCACAGGCAAGCCGCTCCTGGCCTCCAACTTGCGTGCAAAATTAAGGGACCTTCTGGCCGGCTCGCCCAGACTCCCGCCCATGTTCCTGGGGAAACCCACCACGAATCCTACAGCTTCGCGGGCGGCGGCGATATCCGTGATCTCCTCTACAAGCTGGCCCAGATTGGTGTACGGGATAGTTGCCAAGGGATGGGCAAAGCATCCCAAGTCATCGCTTATGGACAAACCGACACGCTTGAGCCCCAGGTCTATTCCTATCAGTCGTCCCTTGGGCAGCTTGTATTCACCGCTCAGGTCCCTCACCGCCTTGCCGATTCAGATAAGCTTGAGGCAAAAATACGGACACACCCTTGCGCAGTACCCGCATAACATGCATTTGGCCTGGTTTACCTCCGCTTTGCCTCCGGTTACCGAGATTGCACCAAACCCGCATTTTTCCTCGCATTTGCCGCATCCTTGGCACCAGGGCTCAACGACCAAGCGTTTTGAAGCTGCCCCGATTACCGCTTCCAAGCTTGCCGCTTCCTCCCGGGACATATCGTAAGCCAGAACCCCGCATGCAAAGCCGATTTCCGCCTTATTCTTGGCTCCCACGCACACACTGTGTTTGTAGGGGAAGTCCCTGGCGTAACTGAGGGCGTCATAGCTCCTTCGGAACAAATGGCCCCCTCCCAGGGCCTTCATGATGTATATGCCTTTGCCCATGTAATGGGCAAAGGCCAGGGCTTCCTCCATGTCTTGCCTCGAACCGTCAACAATCCCCAGGCCTTCTATGTTCAGGATGGCGAAAATCACGTCTACCTCGGGCAAGAGAGCGGCGGACCTTACGCAGCCCACATAGTGGGTTGAAACGGATACGGCGCCAATCAAGCCCTTTTCCCGAGCCTCAGCCAGATATTCAAGGGCTTGTCTGTGACCTTTGAGTGTGAGTCCCGATTCCTGTTCGTGCAGGCCGAAAATCTCGATTTTGTCCCTGTTCATTTCACGCCTGGCCGCATCCAGGCTTGCCTTCATGTCCTCCCTGGAAGCCGCGTAACTCCTCGAAGATATTACGATCCCGGGCTCGTCCCTCAGACAACTGAGGTACCGGTACACGCCGTACAACTCGCTGGCGTCGAAGAAGTTTACCCCTTTGGACACAGCGTAGTTGATCAGGGCTTGGCCTTCTGGAATCGCCAGGTTGTACTGGGCCGGGCCCAATGCCAGGCAGCCCATGCAGAAAGCCGACACCTTGAGCCCGGTGTTACCCAGTATCGAATACTTCATCTACAACACATCCGGCTGCAGCGAAATCCCGTGCCTTGTCTCAGCACGTTCCCGTTACTCTCCTATAGGTTCAAATCTTTCGGACAACTTCTCCATGACCTCGGGCATGGTAGTGTATTCAAGCTCATCCAACCCCAGCCTGTGAGGCTCAAAAGGCCCGAGGGACCGCATGTAATCTGCGATTTCATTAGCCTTGCGCCTTGCGTCGTCGAAGGCCGGATCCGCGAAGAAGTCCTGGGGGCCCACGAGCCTACCATGGCACAGCTGGAATCCCAAGGCCACAACCCTGGGAGGCCCATCAAACCTTGTGGGAGTACTCTGTTTTACGCTGCACGGCATAAGCGGCCCGTAATGGGAACCTCGCATCCAACCCGCAACCAGGTGGGGCCTGGCAAAGGGCTCCAGCACTTCTCCCACCGCAGGCATTCCGCTCTGACACCTCACTATGCAGACAGGATCATCTTTCCCCACATACCGGCCTGCCATGAGGTTCAGCCTTTGGGTGGAGGACACTGCGGCGATCTCGTTGAGGGTTCTGGAGTACACCGCCTTGATGCCGTAACGGCCCATGGCGCCTATGAACACAAGCATGTCGTATAGTTCCTCAGGACAATGGAACACAATCCGCTTGTGTTCGATCAAGTCATGCACCTCGAAATCAAACCCCATGTGCATCTTTGGGTCGATAACCAGGCCAGCTGTATTGAACGGATCGGCAAATATCTTGTAAAGGGGCAGATTCCAAGCCCCAGGCTCAGTCTTGTCTGCCAGGAACACTACCAGAGGTTCCGAAGGCCTTTCCTCAAATTCCATCTCCGCGATACCCGGCCCCATCCCCTTGATGTTGCCGGAGAACGAATCTGCCAACAGGTCCTGGCCTGCGCCGTAAAGCTTCAGCTCGCGGGCGATCTTGGTAGCTTCCATAAATGTGTCCCAAGCCAGTTCGTGGATTGCGGTGCTATCGGTGCCCTTGTCATGGGTAAGGATAAGCACCAGGTCATCCCCTACATGGGTTACCAGGTAGTCAATGAGGAACGCTTCCTTCTTGCCGGCTAAGTACCGATCCGCGGTTTCCATTAGTTCGGGATGGACACACGAGTGCCCCACATAGCTTCCTACATCTGCCTTGATTACGGAAAGAGTCAGTTTAGGCATTAAGATCCCTCCGGGCTGATGATACAAGATATTTTGTTTATTAGCCTTATGGATCGAATATTCCTTCATAGAAACAGTAATCAGGCTCCTGAATCTCCATGACCTGCCTCGTGGACTGGCTACGGGCAAAGGTCAGGCCAGCCTTTGCCTGGGACGCCACATGACTGACAAAAGGATCCCTGCCACAAATCCGCCTATATGGGCCCACCAAGCCACGCCGCCTTGTGCCTGGACCCCCAAAGAGGCCACCCCTGAAAGCAGGTTGGTGAGGAACCAAAGGAAGAGGAATATTATCGAAGGCACTTCAACCACAGGCAGAAACACTCCAATGGGGATCATGGCCAGCACTCTTGACCGCGGGAAGTTGACGAAATAAGCCCCAAGCACCCCGGCGACCGCCCCGCTGGCGCCAACCGTAGGGATAAGCGACCGGGGACTTGAAAGGATGTGGGCAATGGAAGCGGCAACCCCGCAGACAACGTAAAAAACCAGATATCTGCCGTGCCCCAAAAGGTCTTCCACATTGTCCCCGAAAATAAAGAGGTAAAGCATGTTTCCTATCAGGTGCACCCAGCCCACATGTATGAAGAGGGAGGTAAAGATCCCTAACGCACCCGATGTCTGGGCCGCTATTCCCGGAGGATATCCGGCAGGGTTTGTGAGCACACCCGGGATGACTCCCCACTTGACTATGAAAGCCTGCAGGGCAGGGTCGGATAGCGTCAACTGGAACGCAAACACCAATATGTTCAACAGGATTATGGTCCAGTTCACAAACGGCCTTCTGTGGGATCTTTGAGTGTCCCGTATAGGTATCATTAAGCATCCCTTCTTTGTGACGAAGTATCCTACCGCCCGACCAACCCTGCCTTAGTTTGCTCACTACCCCAAGGATAATCGCAGGGCGGCCTGACTTGGCGAAAAATGCATGCAAGTACAGTTGAGGTGTGACGGCAGGAACCACGGGCAAGAGCTGCGCTTACCATGGCAACGCAACGGAGCCTGCTACAGGCATTGCGTCATCTTCACGTCGGTACTGCAGGGCGTCCTATTCGTACTGCTCCACATAAACCCGTATGAGTTCTTCCAGAATCTCGTCGCGCTCAACCTTTCTGACTAAGCTCCGGGCGTTGGCGTGACTGGTGATATATGTAGGATCGCCGGACAAGAGATAGCCGGCTATCTGGCTCACCGGATTATGCCCTTTTTCCTTAAGTGCCTGGTAGACTTTCAGGATAATCTCTCTGGTCTTGTTTTCTTTTTCTGTCTTGACCTGGAAAAATCTTGTTTCCTCAAACTCAGCCATAGTCGAGTCCCCCCAATGGGTAACAATTCTCTGTCGATGGGGCGTATCCTCTCGAACCACTGAAATAGCGTCAGATCCGACCCAAAAATGCCACGGCTTCAGCTGCGGCCAGTTCCAAAGCTTTGTCGATCTGTCCGAAGTCCTTACCTCCGGCCTGGGCAAGATGCTTCTTGCCTCCGCCGGAGCCCCCCAGGGCGCTTGCACCGGTCCTGACTATGGCCACAGCATCCACCCCTGCCGAGGCAAGCCCGGGGTCAACCATAACCATGAGGAAACCCCTGGGTGCCTTACCCGAGCCCAGGATTACCACTGAAGCTCCTCTTTCCTTGAGGAGATCCCCCAGGTAACGCAGCTCATCAGGGCTCATATCATCTTGACGGGAAACGATCACCTTCCGGTTCCCCACCGATCTCGATGATCCTTCATCTTCCATGAGCCTGGCAGCGATATTCCTGGCCCTCTCACCCTTGAGGCTTTCCACTTGCTTTTGAAGGACGCTTCTGGTGTCCTTGAGCCCTTGGATTTTCTCTAGTGCGTCATCGGCCCCTGACTCCAACGCATTGGAGATTCTCTTGAGGTCATCCTTCATCTCCAAGACCTTCATCACCGCGCTCATTCCGGCTACAGCCTCAATCCGCCGGACCCCTGCAGCCACCGAAGACTCAGCGTTAATCAGGAAACAGCCTATTTCCCCTGTGCGGGAGACGTGGGTGCCGCCGCATAGTTCTGCCGAAATGCCCTGCACTTCCACGACCCTCACCCTGTCGCCGTATTTCTCCCCGAAAAGGGCAATCACGCCCTTGTCCCTGGCCTCCTCCAGGGATGTTTCATAAGTGATTACCGGTGCATCCTGCATGATCATCCTATTTACAAGTTTCTGAACTGATGCAAGCTCTTCGTCTGAAAGGGGACGGGGACAGTTGAAGTCAAATCTCAGGTATGAGTCTTCCACCAGCGACCCTGACTGTTGCACTTCGTCCCCCAGCACCCGTTTGAGAGCCTTGTGCAACAGGTGGGTTGCGGTGTGATGCCGCCTGAGCCCATCCCGGCGATCCTTGTCCACCCTGGCGATAACCGGTTGTCCCGAAACCAGGCCGGGGCCTGAATCAAGCGTTCTTGCGAGGTGCAGTATTACCCCGTTGGGAGTATCCAGGACTCGCGTGACTTGGGCCAACGCATGCTTGCCGCCGGGGCTCAGGAGAATCCCCGTATCATGCTCCTGCCCTCCCCCGGTAGCGTAAAATGGCGTGTGGCTCAGGGCCACCATAGCCGCAGCCCCCGGTTCAACTTCCGCCTGCCTGGAATCCCCCGCAATTATTGCAACCACTCGCGCCTCGCTTTCCAGGGACTCGTAACCTGTGAACACCGTGGGCTGAATGTCTTTGGCCAGCTCGTACAGCTCGTCAACATCATGGGAGGCATGCCGGTGGGCCTGGCGGCTTCTGGCCCTCTGCTCCTCAAGGGCTTCGGCAAATCCCGCCTCATCCACCGTAAGGCCGTGCTCCCGCGCCATATCCTTGGTGAGATCGATGGGAAAACCGAAGGTATCATACAGCAGGAAGGCATCTTTACCCGGCAGCACGCGCAAGCCCTGTGCTTGTGCAGCGGCGATTATCTGGCTTGCCCGTTCCTGGCCGTCTTCAAGGGTGCTGAGGAAACGTTCTTCATCCCGGGTGAGGATTCCCTTGATGTAATCCTCTCTCTCTCGCAGTTCGGGATAAGCATCGCCCATTATCCGGATCACCACAGGTACCAGTTCAGCGAGGAAGGGCCGTTTGATGCCCAACATCCTGCCGAATCTCACGGCCCGCCTGAGCACCCGCCGCATCACATACCCTCTTCCCTCGTTGGACGGGTGAACTCCGTCAGCCGCAAGGAAAGTGCATGCCCTTATGTGGTCCGCTATGACCCTTGAAGCAAACACTTGGTCCTGGGTCTCAAGGCTTATCCCTGCACTCTGCCGCACCTTGCCTATTATAGGGAGAAACAGATCCGTATCGTAATTGGTGTCTCCCCCTTGAAGCACCGACGCCATCCTTTCAAGCCCCATCCCCGTGTCGATACTGGGCTTCGCCAGTGGCGTCAGCTTGCCTTCCTCATCCCGGTTGTACTGCATGAACACCAGGTTCCAGATCTCAAGCCACCTGTCGCAGTCACACCGGCCTATTCCGCAATCAGGGCCGCATCTTACATCCTCACCCCTGTCGAATATCACCTCGGAGCAGGGGCCACATGGCCCTGTCTCGCCCATAGCCCAGAAATTGTCTTTTTCTCCCAATCTCACTATCCTGGAGGAAGGAATCCCGGCAATTTTCCGCCAAAGCTCCTCGGCTTCGTCATCGTCTTTGTAAACGGTGATCCACAGACGTTCAGGGGGCAGTTCCAGCTCAACCGTGAGAAACTCCCAGGCGTATCCAATGGCTCCTTCCTTGAAGTAATCCCCAAAGGAGAAATTGCCAAGCATTTCGAAAAAGGTGTGATGACGTCCGGTGAAGCCCACATTATCCAGGTCGTTGTGCTTGCCGCCCGCCCTCATACACTTCTGTGAAGCAACGGCCCTGGAGTACGGCCTCGTCTGGAGGCCCAAAAACACATCCTTAAACTGGACCATCCCTGCGTTGGTGAACAACAAGGTGGGGTCACCCTGAGGCACCAGGGACGAACTCGGAACCACCTCGTGGCCGCGGCGTTCAAAGTAACTCAGGAACAACTTGCGGATTTCAGCTGATTGAAGCTGCTTTCCAAACCTCTCCATAGAACTTGTCCTCCCTAGTTTTCAGGCACAAACCGTGAAAACTCCCGCCTTATGAGCCCGGATATTTCGTTCTCGAATTCGTCCAAGGCCACGATCGTTGATTCTTCAGCGGCCCTTAGCTTGACCTCCACGCCGCCCGCCTCAATGCTCCGTTGGGAAACGGTTACACGGATGGGCATTCCAAGGAGGTCGGCGTCGTTGAACTTGACGCCGGCTGATTCATCCCTGTCGTCATACAGCACCTCTATTCCCGGCCGCTGCATGTCGTCGTAAAGCTTGTCAGCCGTCTCCAGCACCTGGCTGCCGGTTCCCAAGCTTAGCAGGTGGACATGGTAGGGCGCCACGGTAATCGGCCAGATTATCCCTTTATCGTCCCTGTTCTCTTCAATGATGCATGCCAGGAGCCTGCCTACACCCATGCCGTAGCAGCCCATCACCAAAGGCTTAAGACTACCGTCTTCGTCCTGGAAATTGGCGCCCATTGACTGGGAATACCGTGTGCCCAGCATGAATGTATTGCCCACTTCAATGCCCCTCGCCTGCGACAGGGGAGCATTACATACAGGGCACAGGTCCCCTTCCCTGGCAGCTGCAATATCGGCCACCCGTTCCAAGGGAAAATCCCTGCCCGGAACCACATTGATCAGGTGATAGTCTTTTTCGTTGGCTCCGGCGACGTAAGCATATTCAGCTGAAATGCTGTCATCCACCACTACCTTAAAGCCTTCCGTTCCCACCGGGGACATGAATCCTTGTACCAACCCGTGGGCCTCCAATTCCTCAGGCAAAGCCAGCCTTACCTGGGCCGTACCGAGGAAATTGGCGAGCTTGCGTTCGTTGATGTCGAGATCGCCCCTAATCAGGGCCATCACCGGCCCGTCGCCTTCCTGGGTGAAGTACGCCATGGTCTTAATGCTCAGCACCGGGCTTACACCCAGGTATTCAGTGACGGAGGCAATCGTATCCTTCCCTGGAGTGTGCACCTTTTCAGCATGCCCGCGGCGGTTCCCGGCAGAGGACGGGGTTTGCCCGGCAGCCTTGTTAAACGTGGCAACTTCCCGGTTGGCCGCATACCCGCACCTGCGGCACCTTATCAGAGTGTCCTCCCCGGAATTGGTCGCGTAAATGAACTCGTGGGCCATGCTTCCGCCCATCATGCCCACGTCTGACAACACTTTCAACACAGGAACCCCGCAGGTCCTGCAAATCCTTTCATATGCCTCGCACATGTGAGGGTAGTAGCGTTCCAGGTCTGCTTGGTCAGCGTGGAAGCTGTACGCATCCTTCATGGTGAACTCCCGCACCCGTACCAGTCCACCCCTTGCCCGGGGTTCGTCCCGGAACTTGGTCTGGATGTGATACACCACACACGGGAGCTGCCTGTAGGAGTCGATGAAGCGCCGGGCAAGATCGGTAACAGGTTCTTCATGGGTCATTGCCAGGCACATATCCCTTCCCGATCTGTCCTTGAACCTTGTCATTTCCGGGCCTATTTCATACCATCTGCCCGATTCTTTCCAGATATCCCCCGGGTTTACCACGGGCATGTTTATCTCCTGCCCGCCGATGGCGTTCATTTCCTTCCGCATCACATCCTGGATCTTCCGGACGCTTCGCCAACCAAGGGGCATATAACTGTAGATGCCTGAAGCGAGTTTCGAGATAAGCCCTGCCCGCAGCATTAATCCGTGAGATGCCATTTCGGCTTCGGCAGGTTGTTCACGCATTGTCCGTCCAAAAGCTTGGCTCATCCTCATGAGACATGTACCTCCATTACCGCACCCACGCCCTGGGCGCTCCGACTCAGGTATATGTATTAAGGGAATTATATCCCCCGGGAGATACGCTGGTCAAACCTGCCACAAAACGCAGGCCTGACCGGGGATCAGGCCTGCATTGGCGTTCATCATATTTCAACACCTGTCCGGCAGTTTCAGAATGCGGGGATAACCCCTCCCTCATACGTTTCTTCTATGAACTGCTTTACCTCAGGGCCGGTGAGCACCTTAACCAGCTTCTTGATGGCTTCGTTGTCTTTGTCCTCGGTCCTCACGGCTATTACGTTTGCATAGGGGGAATCTCCGCCTTCGAGGAACAGGGCATCCTTGGTGGGAGACAATCCGGCTTGAAGCGCAAAGTTGCCGTTGATCACCGCGATGTCAAGATCGGGCAATACCCTGGGAAGCATGGCCGCCTCAAGTTCGTGGAACTGCAAGTTCTTTGGATTGTCTTCGATATCGTAAATAGTGGCCAAGACATCCGTGCCTTCCTTAAGGGTGATTAGGCCGGCCTTCTCAAGCAGCATAAGAGCCCTGCCTCCGTTGGTTGCATCATTGGGGATGCCCACCTGAGCCCCGTCCTCGAGTTGGGACAGGGAGTCTATCTTTTCTGAATATATGCCCAAAGGCTCGATGTGAATCTTGGCCACCCATGTAAGATCAAGCCCTCTCTCCTCAACCATGTTTTCAAGGTAAGGAATATGCTGGAAGAAGTTGGCGTCCAGTTGCTTGTCAGCGAGCTGCAAATTGGGCTGCACATAGTCGGAAAACACTACTATCTCGATTTCCACGCCTTCTTCTTCAAGCAAAGGTTGGGCAAACTCGAGTATCTCGGCATGGGGGACTTCAGTGGCCCCTATCTTGATGGCTTCCGTCTGTTTCGCGCATCCGGCAAGCCCCAGTACGCCAAAGAGTACAATCACTCCAATGACCAATGCTATCTTCTTGAATGTCTTGTTCAACATCTCACACCTCCGATTCGTATGCTATGTAGGACTTGTACCCCTACCGGTACCGTCCCTCATTTCCATATATAGCGCCTTGCGACGCTATCCCCTACGTACTGAATGCCTTGAACCAGGCATACCAGCACGATTACACACAATGCCATGACGGCGGGTTCCCACCTCTGGTAGCCGTACCTGATTGCCAGATCGCCCAAACCACCTCCCCCTATGGCCCCTGCCATGGCCGAGTAGCCCACCAGGTTCACTGCGGTTATGGCTGCACCCGAAATCAGGGATGACAGGCATTCAGGTACAAGCACATACTTGACTATCTGATACCGGGAGGCCCCCATGGATATGCATGCATCGATAACCCCCGGTTCCACGGTGAGCATTGCAGATTCGGTAATCCTCGCCACAAAGGGAATTGCTGAGATGGTAAGCGGTACCATGGCTGCCGCCGTCCCCACCGACGTACCTGTGATGAACCGGGTAAAGGGGACAATAGCTACCATGAGGATCACAAACGGGATTGACCTGCCGATGTTGACGGCGGTATTCAAGACGGTATAAAGGCCATCGTTCCTGGCCAATCCCCGAGGTCCGGTCAGCACCAGCAAGATTCCCAGAGGAGTGCCAATCAACTCGGCAAATACCAGGGAAACCAGCACCATGGCGATTGTCTCGCCGGTGGCAACAGCCACAGGCCTCAGCATGTTGGCTGATATCAAAGAACTCAAGGCCGAACTCAGCATCATATCGTCTCTCCCGTACCCGAGGCTGCCGGCAACTCTTCGGTAAGACAGGATCCGGGCTCCGACAAGACCCCGTTGTTTATATAGATGTGCCTGTTGCATATGGCGCCCACCAGCTCGGTCTGATGGGTCACTATCAGGACGGTGATCCCCGTACGCCTGTTTATGCCTTGGATAAGTTCGAGAATTGACTCTGCAGTGCGCCTATCCAGGGCCGACGTGGGTTCGTCCAGAATCAGTACTTCAGGTTGGGTAACCAGTGCCCGGGCAATGGCTACCCTCTGCTTCTCTCCCCCTGACAGATGGGACGGCATGAAATCCTTCCTATGGGAAAGCCCGACCATGTCCAAGGTGGTTGATGCCAGGGCGCAAGCCTCTCCTTTGTCAAACCCCTGTATCTCCAGGGGAAGGGCCACGTTTCTCAGGGCAGTCCTGGAAAACAGCAGGTTATAACCTTGAAACACGACCCCTATCTTCATCCGCAGCCGCCTCAAGTCTTTGCCTGAGACCTGCAGCACGTTCTTGCCTTTGAACAGGATCTCTCCTGAATCGGGCGTTTCAAGGAGCGCCAAACATCTTAACAGAGTGGTCTTACCCGCACCTGACGGTCCGTAGATTCCCAGCACTTCGCCTGCTTTCACCGAAAAAGCCACATTGTCCAGAGCGTGTACAGGCCCTGACGGTGTGTGAAATGTCTTGCTCAGTCCCTTGACTGCTATCACCGGGAAACCACCCCCTTTAAACAAAAAGCCCCTCTGACAAGAAGAGAGGCGTGTGATAATCCCCTTATCTGTCAGAACCAAGCCCTTTTAAAAGGTTCTGTTGGAGTTGGCACCTTCGCACGGAGTGCGGGTTGCCGCAGGGTCATTGGGCCAATTCCCTCACCTGCTCTGGATAAGGGCCAGATATTATTCAGTTATATGCACCTACATTTAGCACAAGAAACGCATGCTGTCAATAGGAGCGCCTTTTTTCGGCTTGGATTACTGTTGCAATCAACCTTTCCGCCGGCTTCCCGAATTGCTCTTGGCCCTGGAAATCCCGGATAACCCGATTACACCAACCTTATGGCAAACTCAGGACATACAGGTGCGCAATAGCCGCACAATATGCACTTGCTTGCGCCGTTCCGGGCCTTTCCGTCAACCACTTCCATGGCCATGTTGGGGCATATCTCCACGCAACGCCCACATCCCTTACAAAACACCTGTACAATGAGGTTCTTCCGGCGAACCGTGGCTTCCGCCAAATCCTCGGGGACCTCCAGGTCGTTGAAAACCCGCAGGTTCATGGCGAGTTCATCGTGGTTTATCATGCCGATGGCCACGGAGCTCACCCCAGGCAAGTTCCTGACGTAGTCTATGGCGCCTTCTCTGTCTCCCAGCAGATTTCCCCCTCCCAGGGCCTTCATCCCGTAGACCCCTTTTCCTTTGAGGGAGGCTTCTTGTATAGCGATCTCCATGTCTTCCTTGGTGCCATGCAGAATGCCCAGGCCTTCCTTGTTGATGATGGGGAAAACCACATCTATCTCGCCTACATCCATCGCTGCCCGGACCGCGGACACAGAATGGGTTGACACCCCTACAGCCCGAATCACGCCCCGGGCCTTGCAATCCACCAGGCACTCCAGGGCGCCTTCCCTGTGTTTAAACACATTTGCGTCCACCCTGGCCGCATGGAGGTGAAAAATGTCGATGACCTCCCGGTCAAGGGCCGCCCTTGCTTCTTCCACGGCGGCTTTCATCTCGTCGTATGTTGAAGCGGCTGACTTGGTGGCGATTACAACCTCATCCCTGTTTGCTCCCAGGCTGTCCAAGGCTCGTCTTATGTGCGGATAAGTCCGGTAGCTCTGGGCAGTATCCAAAAAGTTGATGCCGCTTAGGATCCCTTCCCGAATCAACTCTCCTCCCTCTTCCGGGGAAAGCCCAAACTGGTTAGGCCCCATGGGAAGTACGCCGAAACAAAGCTGGCTCACGCGGATGCCTGTGTCTCCAAGCACGTTGTATTGCATCTTGATACCTCCGGGTTTGAGAGCTTCAACTGCTTTCTTCGGTACCATTATAATGTAATCAAGGGTGGACAAAGGATGATCTTGTGTGTCTGATCCTCAGGCTGATTACAGATGCATAATCCATATCGACGCAGATGCCTTTTTCGCTTCGGTGGAACAAAGGGACAACCCCGGCCTTAGGGGAAAACCTGTTATCATAGGCAATCCCCACAGCAGGGGTGTGGTTTCCACTTGCTCCTATGAGGCCAGGGTATACGGGGTGCGTTCTGCCATGCCCGCCTCCCAAGCGTACCGGTTATGCCCCCATGGGATCTTCATAAAGCCGCGCATGGAGAGATATAAGCAGGTTTCAGACGCCATGTTCGACATCTTTGACAAGTATTCCCCGGTAATCGAGAAGGTGTCCATTGACGAGGCATATATAGACGTAACAGGCGAAGACGGAGTGGGAATCGCGGAGTCAATACGCAGAGACATCAAGAGGGAACTCGGGATCACCGCATCGGCAGGGGTGTCCTATTGCAAGTTCCTCGCCAAACTCGCGTCGCACTCGTGTAAGCCCGACGGGCTCAGGCACATCATGAAGGAAGAAGCCCGAGATTTCCTGGATAGCCTGCCTGTGTCACGTCTGCCGGGGATCGGCCCCAAGACCCAATCAAAACTGGATGCCCTGGGGATATCCACCATAGGAGCCCTAAGCAAAATGCCTGAAGCGTGGTTTGTGCGGGTTTTCGGCAAAGCCGCCAAGCGCTTTCAGGATATGGCCAGGGGTATAGACAACGAGCCCGTTACCCCTTGGAGGGAACCCAAATCAATAAGCGAGGAAAACACATTTGACGACGACATCGACAGTATGGATTGCTTGCAGGGCCAGCTTGCGGTGCTTGCCCAAAACGTCGCTTTCAGGCTGCGCAAGTCGCGCCTCAAGTGCAGGACTGTGGGGGTGAAAATCAGATACCACAACTTCTCCACCATAACAAGGGAACATACCCTGTCGGAAGCTGTATCTTCCGACGCAGAGATATTCCACCGCGCCAAGGCCCTGTTGGAAGCGGCCGCACCTGATAAACCGGTTAGGTTGTTGGGGATCGTGGCAAAAGGGCTGGTGCCGGCAAGATCCAGACAAGCATCCCTTTTTGAGTTCCATGAGTCCCCTTGGGACCGCGTTTCACGGTCCATGGACGAACTCCGCATGAAATACGGCAAACCTGTGGTCCTGCTGGGCCCCTGCCTGAAGTCACGAGCATCCGACGGCAAAGAAGAAGGAACCGGTTGAACTCTCTCAAGCAGCTGTTTAGCGCGTTTTGGCGCACCCTGGGATACACCAAGGAGTCTCCAAAGAAGCCGGCGGCTTTCCGAGAGACCCGTCTGTTTCCCCACGAGTCTTACGGAAAGCCGGCCGGTCCTGCGAAAGGGCTTCCAGGCTTGTACCGCTTAGAGCCCTGGATTACGGATCAACTTACCTCTCAACAATCAACGCTATACCCATCCCACCACCAATGCACATGGTGGCCAGGCCCTTCTTCGCATCACGTTTTTTCATCTCATGGAGCAAAGTAACCAGTATCCTGGTTCCGCTGGCCCCGATGGGATGTCCGAGAGCGATTGCCCCTCCGTTCACGTTCACGATGGCCGTGTCAAGCCCCAAGTCCTTGATGCCCGCCAGGGTGGTGGAGGCAAAAGCTTCGTTGAGCTCTATCAGATCGATGTCTTCAACGCTCAGTCCGGCCTTTTTCAAGGCTTTCTTAGTTGCGGGCACAGGGCCGGTACCCATTATTTCAGGCTCGACACCCGCCGAAGCGTACGCCCTGATCACAGCCAAAGGCTCCAGGTTGAGTTCCTTTGCCTTCTCGGCAGACATTACCACTACTGCCGCTGCACCGTCGTTGATCCCCGAGGCGTTCCCGGCAGTCACCGTACCGTCTTTTTTGAAAGCCGGGCGCAACTTGGCCAGTACTTCGGCGGTGGTACCGAACCGCGGGTGCTCGTCCTGCTCGAAGATAAGCGGGTCACCCTTTCTCTGTGGTACTTCAACAGGCACTATTTCATCTTTGAAACGTCCCGACTTGATGGCTTCCTCAGCCCTGTTCTGGCTCATGGCCCCGTAGGCATCCTGTTCCTCTCTGGTGATACCCCATCTCTCCGCGACGTTTTCTGCGGTGATCCCCATGTGGGTGTTGCCGAATATGCACCAGAGTCCGTCATGGATCATGGAATCGATGATCTCGCCGTGGCCCATCCGGTAACCGGTTCTCGCCTTGGGCAGCAGGTAGGGTGCCATGTTCATGTTCTCAGTCCCGCCCGCCACCACTATGTCGGCATCCCCGGCAGCAATGGCTTGGGCAGCCAAGATCACTGATTTCAAGCCGGATCCGCACACCTTGTTCACAGTCATACACGGAACTTCCACGGGAATACCTGCGCCCAAAGCTGCCTGCCTTGCAACGTTCTGCCCTTGGCCTGCACCCAGTACGTTCCCCATGATCAACTCATCGACCATGGAAACGTCAATCCCTGCGCGCTTGACAGCTTCCTTGACCACGATTGCCCCCAGCCTGGCTGCAGGCACATTGGACAAGGCACCTCCGAAAGCTCCGATAGCAGTCCTTACTCCGCTCACTATCACTGCTTGCCTCAATGTGAACCGCCTCCTTCAGCTTGCTTCGCGTCCTATGATATACCTCATAGGATCTACTTCGTCTCTGAGTATCCTCAATTCCTCCTCGGCCGGGGGCAAAGATGTGGCGAGTTCTTCGTCCCACAGCAGTTCGAAGCCTGTGTTCTTGGTTATATCTTCCCTGGTGATTCCCGGATGGATGGATTCCACCTTCATCCGTTTGGTCTCTTGGTCGAAGCCCATCACGCACAAGTTGGTGATCACTTTATAAGGGCCTGAACCAGGCGGAAGCCCGGCTTCTTCCCTAGCTCCCGGGCCGGTGAGGTAACCGGGTGAGGTGATGAAATCAACCTTCTCTACAAACCGTCTCACATCATGGGGTGTGATCACCATGGTGCGCCAGCACAGGGAGGCCAGGTCATTGGCCCCTCCCGAACCAGGGAAACGGACCTTGGGCTTGGTGAAATCACCTATCACGGTTGAGTTGATGTTCCCGTACTTGTCAATCTGGGCCCCTCCCAAGAAACAGTAGTCAATGAGGCCCCTTTGGCATGTTTCCATGATCTCCGGCATGCTTGATGCCATGATGGCCTTGTGGAAGGTGCGTGAATCCCCCACTGATATCGGCATGGTCGGCAGCTGAGGCCCTATCCCTCCTGCCTCAAACAGGATCATCAGGTTGGGGGCATGGGTCTTCTGGGCCAGCATCGCTGCGGCACATGGTGCTCCTGTGCCGACAACCACGGCAGACCCGTCTTCCAGCATTCTGGAAGCCAGGCAAATCATGAGTTCCATGGCATTGTACTTCATTCAGGCTCCTCCTTTCCCACTCGCATCCGTCACTCACGGGAGTGCTTCAGTCAGCAATCATATCCGGACCCTGTTCATGCAGAAGCTCCAGCTTGCGGAGCTCCTGCAGCTTTTCTTCTCCGCCGCACAGCTCAAGGTACTCGTTGAAGTCCTTGGTGTTGAAAATGTACTTCTCCAAGAAGGGCTCCAGGGTGCTGGGATGTGCGTCTGCGGCCAGCCATTCGTTCAAGTGCTCCTCGTCGGAGAAGTACTCATAGGGCATGTTCCCCGGATAGCTGCCGTAGGGCACATGGCAAACCGCATCGACACAGTAGTACGGGATAAAGGTGCGCGAAGGATCGTTCCGTATCTCGTCGTTGTCGATGAGCCGCTCAGTGGTTATGATGACCCGCTTGGCGGCCCTGGCAACATCGTAGTCGGACACGGTAATCCCGTCGATCTGTGCGTTACCGTACCTGTCCGCTCTGTGCACATGGATGATGGCCACATCAGGGTACAAAGCGGGAACCGCCAACAGCCTCTTGCCTGTAAACGGGCAATGTATTTCCTTGGCTGCACTGTACTTGTAAGTATCGGTGCCAAACATCACCCTCGCAGGCAGGAAGGGAACCCCCATGGCTGCGGCCCTGTACCGCCACGCCAGGGCTGCGTTGGTCCACTCGCACACTTCGATCTTTGCTTCTTCAAACAGCCGCCTGGCCGCCTTGGAGAGTCCCCGGGCTTCCAAGCCTACGACATAGGCAACGTCAACCCGGTTCATAGCCCCGCCGGCTGCCAGGATCTGAAAGTCATGTGTGGCTGTGTGGCCTGAAAGGCCCAGGTCTTTCTTTCCCTGCCTTAGGATTTCATGAAGCACTGCAGTGGGAATGCGGTTTGTTCCAAACCCTCCGATGGCTATGTAGTCGCCATCCCTGATGAACGAAGATACTGCCTCCTTTACATCCATGACCTTGTCCTTCATCACTCTGGACTTCGAGCGGAAGTACTCTCTGGCCTTATCCGGACAAGGGTCCGTGAAAAGCTTTCCTATTCCTTCCTTCTGCTTTATCAATTCAGACATGATATGCACCTCCTTCAGCAACACTTATCCATGCAACTTGCGTGCCAAGGTTTACGGCTTGGCCGACCAACGGGAACATGCCATTAGGATGCTGAGGAGGAGTCGTGCCTTCGGGGATTGGCACAGGTGTGTGGGAAGCTGAGTAAGCTATTGTGCAGAGAGCTGCACACTTGTCATTCGATTCCGTACTCCCGCAGTTTGGTGTAAAGAGTCCGTCGGGACACACCCAGATATTCCGCGGTCAAGGTCCGGTTACCTTCAAACCTCTTCAAAGCGTCACAAATCAGCTGCTTTTCAACCCGGGCCCAGGCCCGCTTCTTGAGCTCGGTCAGCCCCAAACCGGACTCGCCCTCCAAAAGCTCTTCAGGGTTTATGCCGGGCATCCCCTCGGCACACCCTTCAGGAAGGTTGTTGTCATGGGAGCTCCATTGGGAATTCGAGAAGAATGCAGGCAGATCCTGTTTCCTGACCACAGGCCCGTCACACAGCAAACACAGCTGCTGCATGATGTTCTTGAGTTCCCTCACATTTCCGGGCCACGGGTATGACAGGAGGCTGTCCATTGCCTCGTCGTCGATGGTCAATGGGGTTGCCTTCCGTTCTTCCGCAAACTCTTTGAGGAAATGCTTGGCCAGTACCGGTATGTCTTCTTTTCTCTCCCTAAGGGGCGGGATGGTGATGGGAAACACAGCAAGCCGGAAATAAAGGTCCTGTCTGAACCGGCCCTTCCTGACCTCTTCCCGAAGGTCCTTGTTGGTCGCGGCCACCACCCTCACATCGATTGGCAGCCGTTTGGTCCCGCCCAGCCTGTCAATTTGATTCTCCTCCAGGACCCGCAAAATCTTAGGTTGCATAGGCAGGGGCAGTTCGCCTACCTCATCCAAGAACACTGTCCCGCCGCGGGCCAGCTCAAACTTACCCGGTTTCGTCTTTCGGGCCCCGGAAAAAGCCCCTGCTTCGTAACCGAAAAGCTCGCTTTCGAGCAAGTGCTCTGGCAGGGCAGCGCAGTTCACCGGCACAAAAGGCTTATCCTTCCTTGCAGAGGCGTAATGGATGGCCTTGGCCACGATCTCCTTGCCGGTCCCGCTTTCCCCCTGTATCAACACACACACGTCGCTGGTTGACACCCGCTCGATCACTGAAAACAGTTCTATCATTTTCGGGGAGACAGTTATGATGTTCTTGAGATGAAACTTCTCCTCAAGTTCACGGCGGAGGCGCGTGACTTCACTGGTAAGTCTGGAATACCTGAGCGCTCCCTGAACCACGTGTTTGAGTTCTTCAATGTCAAAGGGCTTGGTGATGTAATCATAGGCTCCGAATTTCATGGCCTGGACCGCGGTTTTCACTTCCCCGTAGGCCGTCATAATTATCACCGGGCCCTGATATCCTTGGAGTTTCAGCTTTTCAAGGGCCTGCAAACCGTTCATGCCGGGAAGCCTCAGATCGAGCATTACCAAGTGTACTTCCTGGTCCCACACTGCTTGGAGTCCGTCTTCGGCAGTCTCCGCCCCCAAGACCTCGTAGGCGTCTCCGAAAATCTCCCGGAACAGCCACACTATATTGGACTCGTCGTCAATTACCACAATTCTCTCCCTCATAGGTTTCCCTCCTGAGACTACTCCTGAGACGTGGCTACCGGAAGCCTGATCCAAAAGCAACTGCCCTTGCCCGGGGTTGAATCCACCTCCAGGAAGCCCTGGTGTTCGTAGATGATCCGCTGAACCAGGGGAAGCCCAAGCCCCGTTCCACCTTTCCTCGTAGTAAAGAACATGTCAAAAATCTGGGGAACGTGCTCCGGCGGTATCCCCAGGCCCGTATCCTCTACTGAAACGGTGAGGTATTTGGAATCGGGAACCCAATTGGCGGTCACCCTGAGAGTCCCCCCTTCAGGCATGGCCTGAATCCCGTTTAGAAACAGGTTCATGAACGCCTGTATAAGGTGTTCTGAATCAGCCATCACTTCGGGAAGGCGACCAGGGGAATGGAACTCAACCGCGGTCTTGTTCATTCTGGCGTAGGGAGATATCAGGTCACACGCCCGCTTCAGCACAGGAATCACGTCCACCCTCGTCATCTGAGGCTGGGAAAACCTTGAGAAGTTGAGAAGCGACTCTATGGTCCTGTCGATCCTGTCGATTTCTTCCATGACTATCCCCGAAAACTTGCCCAAGAAGCTCCGGTCATCCAGTCGATCAGGCAAGAGGGAAACGGCGCCCTTCACCACCGTAAGCGGGTTCCTAACCTCGTGAGCGATTGCAGCCGCCAGCTCGCCCACAGCAGCCAGCCTTTCAATTCGCTCCAGGCGTTCTTCCTCAGCCCGCGCCTCTCTTAGGTCTTCCAGAATGATAATATATCCGTAATCTTCGGGATTGCCGGTTCCAGGCCCTTCACCTGAGTACGTGTTCACTGCCATGGTGACCATGGTGACTAGTTTGTCCCTGCCTCCGGCTGAGACCGGAACGTTTACAAACCTGTTCCTGGCGCCCTTCACGGGATCATCCAGGGCAAAATGGGGATCAATCCCGATCTGACGCAGCATGTCTCGTACAGGCATTGAAATGAGCTGCCCGGGAGGAATGCCCAGTATGTCCTCTACGCCCGATGAGACAAAGCTTATGAGCCCGTCAGGTTCTACCAGGATCGCTGCAAGGCTTAGGCTGTCAAGGAATAGTTTGAGATACCTTTCAAGCCGCTCAAGCCCTGCGATTATGGTACTGGAACCCTCCGGGGGATCCTCCTGCTCGAAAAGCAACACCCTTGAAGCGAACAAGAGCAGCCCCGTGAGCCCCAATAAGGGTTCTATGTTTTCTGAGAAGAACACTTCTCTGGCGCCCAGCCTAATCTGGGAATACACATCTTCCAAGGTCTCATTTGCCCAGACAAACCCTATGGCTTCACCGTTGCGGATGAGGGGCCGCATGCAGTTCATTATCTCTCCCCGGACCATGGAACCTACGCCCACAGTCTCCTTGCCTGAAGCCATGGCTTGCCACCCAAGGTGTTCCGGGCCAAGATCCATTCCCACCTTGGGACCGAACCGTTCGCTCGGGCCGTACGCAACTATGGCCCTCAGTTCCTTAGAATAGTACCCTGCCCCTACTCCCTGGTAGGACGAAGCCACCATATCCACAAAAGGCCCAAGGGCCTCATTCAGCACGGCAATTTTGTGTTCCCGGCTTCCGTCCCGGACGATACCGTCAAAGCCGTCAGCCAGGTAGGAATCGAGGAGCCTTGCGATACCGAAGAGTTTTTCCGCCTTCTCTTCGATCAGAGCAGCCTCGGCTTTCTGGACGAGAAGATACCTTGATTTCATTCTGTCTTCACCTGTCCTTAGGTTGCTTAACTCCGTCAGGAAGAGACTTCGGGAAAGGAAGGAAATGAGAGTGCCGCATAGGAAAACAGCGGCACTCTCGCTTTACTCTTGCTTTTTCTCAAATTACAACCAATTATACGACTCTATGCCCTGCGGAACTTTTTTCTTCAATATATTTATTTCCTGTATTATATACCAAATACTATGATGAACAGACAGGACGGTATATATATTTTACTACAAATAAATGGTTACCCTCAATGAGTATATCCCGTTTTTCCTTCTTCAAAATTCCACCCGAACAATATATTGACCGCGCCAAAGTAGTGACAATTGACGGTATCAATATTACAGACCGCCCAAATGATGTGTGGGAGCCAAAAGAGATACGGGAGATAACTATTAAATCAGGAGATACGCTGGTTGACATTA
>JAAZEL010000009.1 GCA_012512325.1 Candidatus Fermentithermobacillaceae bacterium
CTCACGAAGGGGTCTTCTTCGGAAGGAATCAGTGGCCCTGGCTCCTGCTTTGCGGCAAGGGCAACGTACTTGCCGGGAAACCCTATGTTAACCGAAACCTTTTCGTTGGGGCCGAGGTTCTCAAAGTGCCAGGTAACCACATACGCACCTGATTCGGTTTGGGCGATCCCGTCCCATTCCCTGGTGCCCGTCCTAATTTCCTCCTTCTCCACAGCCCCCGGCAGGATAACCGCTATATCCTGCACATCAACCTCAGAAGACCACCATCCGGGGATATATTTCATCGTTACGTATTCTTCGTTGTGGGAATCAGGGAAGAGGAAATCGGGGATAAGCGCTTCGACGGCGAACCCCTTTGACGTTCCCGGCTTGATCGGGCCGAATCCGGTCAAGATCAAGGTATACTCTCCGCCGGATATCCGGGTTTCGAAAGAAACCTCATTCCCTTGGTTATCCGTGACTGATGATACAGCGGTCCTTGAAGTGGGCAGCCCTATCCAAATTTCGGTCCCCGCGTCAGATGAGTTTTCAGCAACTGCAAACTCGAAATAGCGGACCAGGCCGACGGAACCGTCCTCATTGATGGTGAGCTGGTCTTGCTGCTTGGGAATGGAATATCTGAACGCTGCCAGCGCTGTGCTGGGACATATAGCTAAACAAAGGATAAGGGTAGCCAGGACAACCGCCGGCATTACAGCTGACCGAAGCCTTAGAAGCCTTGTTTTCATGGCGCTCCTCCTCTGCCGGGTTATGCTCGCTTTACTTGTGGACCACATAGTTTGTTCCGCGGTAAGACCCCCGGAACGTTTTTTACATGTACTGCCATGGATGAAGTGTCACAGCCCTTACCGTCTTAGATGTATTGCGTACGATGCGCATGACTACAGCGATGACCACGCTTGGCCGGCCCCTCGCGCCCTTACCGCCTTAGATGTATTGCGTACAATGCGCTCCCGGATCCATCGTCATGGGAGCCCTGTCATATATGCACCGTCATATGTTTACGCCACCGTCATCATATTGTAACACCTCCGGGCTTGGTACACAGGATCCGCCCCGGACGTGCCGGTTTCCCGCCCGGTGGCGCCGGGGACTTCAGAGCAGCGGCCTACATGCCCCCGGATGCGGATCATGGTATGATGATGGGAGACGTCAATTCCAGATGAAACCGAATAGATCCGTCGGTGGCACATACCCAACTGCGAGGCGGTTCTGGTCTGCGAGGCGGTCTTGGTGAAACAAGGGATCATATTCAACATTCAGAAGTACTCGGTCCACGACGGTCCGGGTATCAGGACGACAGTGTTCCTGAAGGGTTGCCCGTTGAGATGCAAGTGGTGCCATAACCCTGAAGGACTTTCATGTGGACCCGAACTGGTTGTGTTTCAGACCAGGTGCGTGGGGTGCGGGATGTGTGTCCGGGCGTGTCCCACGGGCGCCGTCTCGTTGTCCAGGAACACAAGCGTCCGGATCTCCGTAACCGACCGGGCCAAGTGCACCGTATGCGGAAGGTGTGCAGGTGTGTGCCCTACCCAGGCAAGGGAAGTAGCCGGTACGCCTACCACACCCGACTGGGTTATGGAGCAGGTGCTCAAAGACCGGATCTTCTACGAACAGTCGGGCGGAGGGGTTACCTTTTCAGGCGGAGAACCCTTGATGCAGCCGGGGTTCCTGCTGGAGCTCCTGAAACGGTGCAAGGCGGAAGGCCTACACACCGCAGTGGACACATCAGGCTACGTTCCATGGGACTCGCTGGAACAAACAGCGCCTTTGACAGACCTGTTCCTGTACGACATCAAACTCATGGACTCTATTAGGCACCTGGAATACACAGGGGTGTCCAATCAACCCATACTAGACAACCTGGAGCGGCTGTCCAGGGCCCACAACGCCGTAATCGCACGCATACCGGTAATTCCCGGAGTCAACGATGACGCAGGCAATATTGAAGCCACCGGCCAATTCCTTGCAGGCTTGGGAATCATGAAGGCAAGTATCTTGCCGTACCATAATATAGGATCAGACAAGTATGCCAGGCTTGGAAAAAGATACGCCCTGAAACACATAGAAAGGCCGTCAGATGAGGCCATATGGAGGCTCAAGGATAGACTTGAGGGATTCGGACTTGCCGTGAAAATAGGAGGCTGACGGATCAAAAAGTCAAACTCAAGCCAAGGGAGAAATCGGAGGCTTGCCGTGAAAACAGGAGCTGAGGGATGTAGGAGGGGGGACCATGTCCGCCATGACAGGGAGAGTGTCAAGGCTTAGGACCCAGACCGTCGAAGCGGTGCCCACCATTTCCATGGAAAGGGCGCAGCTCGTTACCCAGGTGTACAAGCAGTATGAAGGCAAGGTGTCCACACCTGTGCTGTGCGCCCTTGCCTTCAAGGAATTGATGGAGAAAAAGCACATATACATCGGCGAAGATGAGCTTATAGTCGGCGAACGGGGGCCTGCCCCAAAGGCAACCCCGACATACCCTGAAGTCTGCTGCCATACCCTTGAAGACCTGGAGGTAATCGATGGCAGGGAAAAAGTGTTCTTCAAGGTAGGCCCCGCGGAAAAGGCAATCCAGGAAAATGAAATAATGCCTTTCTGGAAGGAGCGCTCCATGCGCCACAAGATATTCAGTCAAATGACTGACGAATGGAAAGACTGTTACGAAGCGGGGCTCTTTACCGAGTTCATGGAGCAGCGGGCGCCGGGACACACGGTTGCTGACGGCAAGATCTATCAGCAAGGTTTCCTCGGTTTCAAGCAAGACATAGAGGAAGCCCTGGCCAAATCGGATTTCATTGACGACCCTGAGGCCTTGGACAAGAGTGAGCAGCTCAAAGCAATGAGCATTTGCTGCGACGCCATAATCAGGTATGCCGAGCGTCATGCGGAGAAAGCCCTAGAACTGGCCGACAAAGAAACCAATCCTGAGCGCAAACAAGAACTCCTCAAAATAGCGGAACTCTGCAGGCACGTTCCCGCTCACGCACCCAGGACCTTCCATGAAGCCATCCAGATGTACTGGTTCGTCCACATTGGCGTCATAACAGAGCTTAACACCTGGGACTCCTTCAGCCCAGGCAGGCTGGACCAGCATCTGTACCCGTTCTACAAGAAAGAGATTGAAGCGGGTACTTTGACCAGGGATCAAGCCAAGGAGCTTCTGCAGTGCCTGTGGGTGAAGTTCCACAATCATCCTGCGCCGCCCAAGGTGGGAATTACCCTTGAGGAAAGCGGCACTTACACTGATTTTGCAGCCATCAATACAGGTGGGCTTAATGTGGACGGACAAGACGGCGTAAATGAAGTCACGTACCTGATACTTGACGTGGTGGATGAAATGCGCCTGGTCCAGCCCAGCGCCAACATACAGCTCAGCCAAAAGAACCCGGACAAGTTCCTGAAGCGCGCCTTGGAGATTGTGAGGAAAGGCTGGGGCCAGCCGTCGATCTTCAATGCCGACATGGTAGTCCAGGAGCTACTGGCCCAAGGTAAATCAATCGAGGACGCCCGGACGGCCGGCACCAGCGGATGCGTTGAGGCGGGTTCCTTCGGCAAGGAAGCTTATATCCTGACAGGGTACTTCAACTTGACCAAGGTGCTTGAGATTACCTTGAACAACGGCATCGACCCGCGGACAGGCAAGAAACTTGGCCTTGAAACAGGTAATCCCGCGGATTTCGAATCCTTTGAGGAATTGATGGAAGCTTTCCGGAAGCAAGTGAGACACTTCATTGACATCAAGATAAGGGGCAACCACGCGATTGAGAAACTGTGGGCCCGATATATGCCCGCCCCCTTCTTGTCCATCCTGATTAGCGATTGCATCGCCAAGGGCAAAGACTACAACGCAGGGGGCGCGAGGTACAACACCAGGTACATCCAAGGAGTGGGCATCGGCAGTATCACCGACAGCCTATCCGCGATTAAGTACCACGTGTATGAGCGGAAGACTACCTCCATGAGGGAGTTGCTCCAGGCTCTCAGGTCGAACTTCCAAGGATATGAGCTTATGCGACAGTCCCTCATAAACCACACTCCCAAGTATGGCAACGACGATGACTTCGCAGATGACATCATGAAGCAGGTCTTCGACATTTACTACACTTCTGTAAACGGGCGAAAGAGCCCAACCGGGGCCACATACAGGATCAACATGCTGCCCACCACCTGCCATGTGTACTTCGGGTCGGTGATAGGGGCGACGCCTGACGGCCGCCTTGCCGGCCGGCCCCTTTCAGAGGGCATCTCACCTGTTCAAGGCGCAGACAGGAACGGGCCTACGGCGGTGATCAAGTCCTGCTCCAAGATGGATCACGCCCGAACCGGCGGGGCCTTGTTGAACCAGAAGTTCAACCCCAGGCTTCTCGAAGGCCAGGAAGGAATAGATAACCTGGCTCATCTGGTGCGGGCGTACTTCCGGCTGGGAGGGCATCACATCCAGTTTAACGTGATCAGCGCAGATACCTTGCGTGACGCCCAGAAGCGCCCGGAAGAGTACAGAAACCTTATCGTGAGGGTTGCAGGCTACAGCGATTATTTCTGCGACCTGACCAAGGCGCTTCAGGATGAGATCATAGCCAGGACAGAGCATGCAAGTTTCTGAAAGACCCATTCTGCAGACGCCGATGGCGAGGCTCCCGAGTTCGGCAACAGTCACCGGCAGGATATCCGGTGGGATACGGCGAATTTTGACTAGGTTGATGCTTCCGAACGCTGCCATCTTGTCATGGGTTTTCCAGGAGAACCATGTATCCGGCCGGCAGCCGTTCAATGAAGCATCATCGAAGCATCGTTAAAGCATCAAAGCATCGTTGAAACATTGCTGAAGCATGTCCTCCAGCGTAGTAATACCTGTGCATCGAAGCATCCATGATCTGGCTGTCTGTACATCGGCCGTCACCCTTTTGGGAAAGGAGGCACCGGTCTTTGGAATCCTCGGATATCCGGATCAAACAACATCCCATACTTGACTTCCCCGAAAGGCGAAAGGTCAAGTTCTACTGGGAAGGTAAGCAACTTGAGGGATACGAAGGAGAACCAATAGCCAGCGCTCTTCACGCAGCAGGTGTCAAGGTACTCCACAAGAGCCTGAAGCGAGGCCGCCCACGCGGCTTCTTCTGTGCTATTGGCAACTGTTCTTCCTGCTTGGTAGTTGTCGACGGAGTTCCTAACGTCCGGGCTTGCACCGAGAAACTCAGGGCGGGCATGCGCGTTGAGATGCAAGTAGGTGTCGGGCCCGTACCGAGAAGTAAGGAGTGACGCTCTTGAGAAGGACGGAGCTGGCGATCATAGGGGCGGGGCCTGCAGGTGTGTGCGCTGCCCTTGAGGCAGCCTCACACGGAGTCAGGGTCACCCTTATCGACAGGGAGGAACACATAGGTGGGCAGCTGGTGAAACAGACCCACAAGTTTTTCGGGTGGCACGAGAAAAGCGCAGGTACCCGCGGCATCGTGATTTCCAGAGACCTTGCAGACAAGGTGAAGGATAATCCTGGTATTTGCTTCATGGGTTCCACTGAGGTACTAGGCTACTACGGAGATGACGGTGTGCTGCTCCTCGAGGCGCCTGCAGGAATCCAACTACTCGAGCCTGAGCGGTTGCTCGTGGCCGCGGGCGCATCTGAAAAGATGATCCTCTTCCCTGGCAACGACCTGCCTGGAGTGTACGGGGCAGGTGCCGTGCAGACCCTCATGAACGTGCGCGGAGTGAGGCCGGGCAAATCGGTTTTGATGGTAGGCTCGGGCAACATCGGGCTGATTGTCAGCTACCAGCTGGCACAGGCCGGCGTGAAAGTGGCGGCACTGGTTGAAGCCTTGCCCAAGATCGGCGGTTATGCAGTACATGCGTCGAAGATCAGGCGTCTTGGCATCCCCATATACACGAGACATACCGTCAAAGAAGCGTACGGCAAAAACTCGGTGGAAGGTGCAATCATCTGGGAGTTGGATGACAACTGGCAGGGAATCCCCGGTACTGAGAAAGGTCTGGATGTGGACGTCATGTGTCTCGCCACCGGGCTCACACCTTTATGCGAGTTCCTGTGGCAGGCTGGGGTGGAGATGGCATACATCCCTGAACTGGGCGGGTTTGTCCCCCTTTATGATGAGCACATGGAGACCACCGTGAAAGGCATCTACGTGGCCGGAGATGCGGCCTGCATAGAAGAAGCTTCCATGGCAATGGCTGAAGGCCGCCTGGCAGGGCTGGCAATAGCCCGCAGCCTCGGTAAGGTTCCTGATGGCGAGTTTTCTCGGAAACGTGAGGATTCCCTCAGGGAGCTGGAAGAGCTGAGGGCAGGGCCCACAAGCGAGGTAATAGTAAGAGGATTGGCTGCCATGAGGAAGCGCCTGGAAGAGCATCTAAGCCAAGAGCACAGCAGCCGGCAGGCCCATCAGCCCGGTGCCAAGCCCGATGCTCAGCAGGGTAATCAGCAGAGAAAGAGGGTGAGCTCGTGAAGCCTGACATGCTGATGTCCACCGGCGTGCCCTCGAAACAGCAGATTGACGGCGTAACGCCGCCGGAATCCCGCCGGAAGCAGGGCCCCTTTGTGGTGATCGAGTGTTTTCAGGAGATACCGTGCGACCCCTGCTATCACAGCTGCAGGTTTGGGGCCATAAAGCCCTTGGAGTCGCTGAACGACATCCCCCAGGTGGATTGGGATAGATGCACAGGCTGTGGCATATGCGTTGCTGCTTGTCCCGGGCTTGCCATCTTTGTGGTGGATGAAGCTTTCAGCGACACAGAATGTCTGATTGCAATTCCTTATGAATTCGTTCCGTTGCCGGAGAAGGGCGATCCTGTTTACCTGCTGGACAGGGAAGGAAGGAGAGTAGGGCAGGGGGTGGCCCACCGTGTAGTCCCGGGCCGGAAACCCCAAGGCACACCTGTGGTGTGGGTGAGAGCCCCCAATGAGTTGTCCATGGAAGCAAGGCACCTTCTACCTGCCGAAAAGGCATCGAAGAAAGCAGGCCAAGCATCAGACAAGGCAGCAGACCAGGCATCAGACAAGGCATCCGCCGGTGAGTCGCTTACTGGAAAGGGTGGGATGAACTGTGTCTCACGCTGAAGACTCCATCATTGTTTGCAGGTGCGAAGACGTGACCCTGGGAGAGATACGGAAAGCGATAAGAGAAGGCGCAACCACCCTGGATGAGGTCAAACGCATAACCAGGGCCGGCATGGGGCCGTGCCAAGGCCGGACTTGCAGGTTGCTTGTGGCAGGAGAGCTTGCGAGATACCACGGGAAGCATGTTTCCGAGATCCTCCAGTCCAAGTACAGGCCTCCCGTCAAGCCTGTGAAGATGGGCGACTTGGCAGCCCTTTCAGGAGACCGCGGGGATGGGCGAGAACAAGGCCTGAACTGCCAAGAAACCAGCGGGTACAGGCCGGTAAACGACGGGCCTGGGCGGGCCAATCGCGAGCCCGGGCAAGCAACCGGCGGGGATAAGCAAGCTACATGGGGTGAGGCGGTGACCGGCAAATGAAGACAAGAGCAGATGCAGCGGTAATCGGCGGAGGCGTGGTGGGGGCTGCGATTGCGTATAACCTGGCCAA
>JAAZEL010000010.1 GCA_012512325.1 Candidatus Fermentithermobacillaceae bacterium
CTGAAAGCAAGCCGCAAGTACTGCCACATCATGACTATCTTGAAGTACCTGGTGTAGAAGGTGTGGTGCAAGGTGGCGGCATTGATGACTATCACAGGCGATTGCATGAAAAACGCCCGGTAGAAGCCTAGAGCGGCATGTGCGGCCATCATGTAGCACACATACCTGTTGTCCAGAGGCCTGCCCGGTTCCAGATAGGCAGCAAAGCGAATGGCCTGGGACAAAGCAAGGCCTCCGACGACAAGCAAGCCTAATAAGCCCATCAGGTTGTGCTTGATTATACCCTTGGCCAGCCTAAACTTGTTCTTGAATATGTAACCGTAGATCTTGCTCATGACTGTTCAACCAGATTGAGATAGATGCTCTCCATTGAGCTATCCAGGGGCAACCCGGCGTATGACGCCAGTTCTTCGTGTGTGCCTGTGGCCAGCACCTTTCCTTTGTGCAGTACGATGTACTTGTCGCACAGCTTCTCCACCATATCCAGCAGATGTGTGGAGAGCAGCACCAGTCTATCGTCGTTCTTGTGATGCAATATCGTCTCTTTCAGCACATGGATTTGTTTCGGGTCCAGCCCGGTGAAGGGCTCGTCAGCAATGAGGATCCTATAAGTCCTCAAGAGTGCCATGGCTATCATGAGTCTCTGCCTCGTACCCCTGGAAAGGGCAGAAGGTACCTTGTTAAGGTGTTCTTCCAGCTGGAAACGGTCTATGATTTCCGATATGCTCCGGGTGTTCCCGGGATACAGTGCCTTGATGAAGTGCAGGTGCTCTATGGCGGTCAGTTCTTCGTAGAACACAGGGGTTTCCGGGATGTAGGATACAGGGAAATCCTCATTCCTTATTTCGTTCACAGGGGTGCCGCCGATGGTTATCTCCCCTTGCTGGGGCGTCAAGTACCTGGTGATGTTCTTTATCATAGTTGACTTGCCGGCGCCGTTCTCGCCTATCAGGCCAACCACTTGACCGGCTTGCGCGGAAAAAGACACGTTCTGCAACGCCCTTATGCTGCCGTAACTGAACGAAACACCCTTGACTTGCAGTAACACCGGAGCATTCCTCCTTGCCGGGAACGGCTGCGCGCTTTCAAAATCTACGCTACTCGCTCAACTTGCTCCCCTTGCCGCAACCATCTTGGCCGGAGATGCCTGTGCTTCGGTTTAGCGGGATCTATAGCGCGATGTAGCCGTGTCCGGTTGAAGTGACACACTAGGCTTGTCGGAAATCACAGCTTGATCGGATACTGCGGCATCTACAACACCCCATGTATAACACGCCGAGCCATATCTGTCCACCCATGTGTTTCCTTCTGCCCCCTCGCAACAAGCGGCGAAAAGGCCGCCGGGACGGCAGGGGGATGGAACGCCTCAGTGCAACCCACCTTCCAGGAGGAGAAATCGCGAGACGCCAACCGGACGAGCCGACAACACTTGACTGTTGCCTACCCCCAGGCCAGTCGTCTCTCATTGCATTGGCGAGAGACTGGTCGACAACACTTGACTGTTACCTACACGCTTACCGGCATCCGTGGTACGATAAAGGATGAAAAACAGAGCAGGGAGTGGCAGGGAATCGTGGAACAGAGGATTAGCTCGAACTCACCTATCGGGGTGTTTGATTCAGGTACCGGCGGGCTTACGGTGGTCAGACAGCTTACACAAGTTCTACCCAACGAGAGTGTGCTGTATTTTGCCGACACCGGGCGGCTTCCCTATGGCACCAAACCTCAATCTCAAGTGCGGGAGTTTTCCCTTCAGATTGCGGAGTTCCTTCGGGAAAAGGGAGCCAAGGCGATCATAATAGCATGCAACACCGCCACTGCGGCTGCGCTTTCCGCTATAGAGGAGAGCTTCCCCGGCCCGGTGCTGGGGGTTATCAGGCCCGGGGCGGAGTCTGCCATCGCTGCTGCCGGCCCGGACGGCAAGGTGGGCCTGATAGCTACAGACGGCACGGTCCAAAGCGGTGTGTATGACAGAGAACTTGAGGACCTGGGCCTGAAAAGCGCCCTTGTGAAGCAAGGGTGTCCCGATTTCGTCACTCTGGTGGAGTCGGGGCTTGAAGATGAAGACGCTGTGCAAACTGCGGTCAAGAGATACATGGAGCCTTTCCATGACTCGCCTGTGGATGCCCTGATACTGGGTTGTACCCACTTTCCGCTGCTCAGCGAGCACATTGCCCGGGAGTTGCCCGGGGTGAAGCTGGTGGATCCTGCAATCCAGACCGTGAACACCTTGAAGCAGATGTTGGAAGCGAGAGGCCTCCTGGCAGGCCCGGATTCCCAGGCGGAGTACAGGTTCTTCGTTTCAGGCGAGCTAGATTCGTTCAAGAGGAATCTGCGCATGGTGCTCGGACGGGATGATTATCCGGTGGAGCATGTAGCTTGGTAGGGGGCATGTAATCCGGTAATCCTACCGGCGGCGTTCTGTATCAGCTTGGTCTGAGCTGAGCCCTGACAAAGGGAGAGCGAGCCCGGATACGGTTCCGGGCTTTTGCTTTTGTACTTACGCCGGCTCTTCTATTGACAAGTACTACCGTTGTGTGCCATGATTAGACCGAGTGGTCTAGACCATGCGGTCTAGACCTAATGGTCTGGCATAGGATCAAGCACGCTTTCAGGGGCGGTCGATGCCGTCCAAAGGTCTGTTATCCGGACCGGTTTGTGGAGCTCAAGGTTGTCGGGCGAGGCCGGACATGGCATTTCGCGAGGTGTTCCGGATGAAAAAGCACTTCGATTACTCGGCACTCATAGGTGAAAGCAATCCCCTGTTACGCTATCCAGAGCTTCTGGACGCGGCAATCGATGAGTTTTCGGCGAAAAGCTGCGAGGATGCATCGCTCAACGAGATCCTGAAAAAATCGGGAATGAGTAAAGGCAGCCTGTACCATCATTTTGGCGACAAGTTCGGGCTTTACGTGGCCATGATGGATATCATCGTACAAAAGAAGCTTTCGTATTTCTACCCCCTGTTAAGTGAAGAACTTGATACAGACGATTTCTTCGGCATCCTCAAGCGGGTTATGAAAGCCACCTTGGAATTCGTGCTGGCCGACGAGCGCATGCATCATCTTTCCGTCAGGGTCATGGAAGAAAGCGCCGAATTTCGCAAGCGGGCGTTTGAGTTTTTCGTACCCGACTACTTCCAGGCTCTGAGAGCATACATCCGTTACGTGATGGAGTCAGGGCAGATCGACACCAGGTATCCTCCTGAACTTGTGGCCAAGTTTATTGAGATAGTCCTGGCTAACCTCGACAAGCTGGTCACCGACCCGGAACCTGATAAGCGGCTGGAAACTGCCAACCAGGTGCTGGACATAATCCAGCATGGGATTGCAGGCAAATAAGACTGGACTTCCATGCTGACAAACTTCCTGATGGAGGGCGAAAGCAATGGGAACTGCCTTCAAGGTGGAAAACCTGAGTTTCAAGTACCCGTCGTCACGGGAGGACACTATAAAGGGGATATCCTTCGATGTCCGAGAAGGCGAAGTGTTTGGCTTTCTGGGCCCGTCGGGGGCCGGCAAGTCCACACAGGCCCACCCTCTCCATGAGTTCAGGAAAAACGGGACTCTTGCCGGCGCCGTGTTTCCCCTGGACGGCATCGGGTTCAACGAGGAATTCCACAGCTTGCTCCGTTCTGAACGGATAGAGACCATCCACACCGCAGAGTCGTCCATGGAGGATATCTTCATCAAGGTGACGGGGGTTGAGGTGAAATGAGCGCCCAGACAAAGCTTATTGCAGGCGAGTTCAAGCGGCTGACCAAGTACAACATACTGACCGCCAGCCAGGCAACCGCAGGTATCTGGGTGCTGCTGTTGCTCTTTATGTCCGCAAGGGAAGCGCTGAGAATCGCTCCCCTTCTCATATTTGTTGATGTAGCCGCCATGTCCATACTGCTACTAGGCGCGTCTCACCATCTGGAGAAGCAGGACGGTACCATGAAGACCATGATGGTACTGCCGGTAACAACCGGGCAGATCCTGGCGGCCAAGACTTGCGCGTCCGTTGCCCTCACCCTCGGATCGGCGGTTGCAACAGCGGTTGCCCTGTATCTGATTCACAGGATCACTGTCAACTACGCTTTGCTTCTGCTGTTTGACATCGTAGCAGGTGTGGCCCATGCTGCAATCGGACTGGTGCTTTCGTTGAGGAGCAGGGGTTTCAATGCCATGCTGGGTTTGCTCATGGCCTACATGTTCGTGTTTACCATACCTTCAATCATGTTCAGCCTGGACGTAATCGATGCCAGACATGAGTGGCTGCTCATGATTTCACCGTCCCATTGCGCAAACCATTTGATGAGGGCCGTGGTTAGCGGCGACATCAGCACCGGTACGGCGATTGGGGCGTGCGCGTATCTGACAATCCTGGCGGCGGTGCTTTTCAAGTTCGCGGTGTTCCCCTCGTTCAAGGACAATGTGGTAAGGGGGTAATCCGGCGTGGGCAAGTATTTTGGGTTGCTCAAGTACGAGGCTAATACCATCATCAGGGATCCGGTAAACGTGTACATGTTCTTGTTCCCGGTGCTTATGCTGCTAATGTCGTCGTTTTGGTTTCCCGTGCTGTTTGAGTCAATTGACCCGGCTCAAGAGGCCAGACTTAAGATGTCCATGCTTCTCGTGCTGGTGGTGATACTTGTTTTCGGGACCTTTTTCCTCGCAGCCATGGCTACCTTTCTCCTGGTGGAGCAGAAGGATGAAAGCACGCTGAACACCATCGCGGTTACCCCCCTGGGGGCTTCAGGCTACCTGAAGTTCAAGATGACATACCTCTATCTGGCGTCGGTGGTCGGGAACATAGTAGTGCTCCAGGGAACGAAACTCCTGGCCAGGGATAAGTACACCATAATGGGCATACGGGTGTTGGATAACATAGGCATTTCCCATATCGTTTCCTTCGCTGTGGTAGGCGGGCTGTTTACTCCGGCGCTGGGTTTGATGCAGGCCGCCTTTGCCAAGAACAAGGTTGAGGCCTTCGCCTTTGTGAAAGGGACCGGGATATTGGGGCTGATCCCTGCCCTCATGGTACTGGAGGCTTTCCAGGGAGACATGCAATATGTGCTAGGCGTATTCCCCAATTTCTGGGCAGTCAAGGGGATGCTTCTCCAACTCATGCCGGTCGGGCACACGGCTAATCTTAGCTATCCTGCATACCTTGCCATAGGCGGGGTGTACAACCTAATCCTGATCATAGCGGCGTACAGGTTCTTCTTGAAGAAGGCGCAGTATTAGGTGATGATTTGGGAGACCAGCCAGGACGTAGGGCAGGGGGAATGCCCTTAAACGCTGGCTTCTCGACATGAGGACCCGCCATCAACTCTATTGGTGCCGTAAACCCCGCTTATTCTCCCCGACGCGGGACTCCTCGCCGTTAGATGTAGTTTTCCGATTCACCAGGAGCACGATCCCGAATCTCTTTGGGTTGTACGCCGAAAACAATATGTTCGTGGTATTCGCTGAACACTTCTAGCAAGTCCTTTGAGTGTTCTGACAAGAATTGCTTGGGGCTTTCTAAGAGTAGCCTTAGCGTATCTGAACCCCAGCAGTGAGTTAACTGTCTCCTGTCGTCGTCGCTCAAGTCTCCGGCCCCGAGAAGGAATCACCGGGATTCTGTCGAATAGGGTAAGGGAATATATCATATATCATATATTTTAGTTTCCAAAAGGTGGTAAGTTAGTGTTATGTCGTTGAATTCAGGTGAGTATAAGACCAAGACTGAGATCGCGTATTCCGCCATACGAGAAGCGATCATCAGTGGAATGCTCCTCCCGGGAGCCCGCATCGTCATCAAGGAAATCGCAGACGAGCTTGGAACGAGCGAAATACCTGTGAGAGAAGCAATCCGATTGCTTGAGGCTGAGGGATTGGTTGAGGCTCCTCCACACATGGGCCCCAGGGTGACGAAAATCTCCAGAGATGACATCGCTGATATGTTACCCGTCCGTGCGGCGCTTGAGGCATATGCTACCAAACTCGTCTGCGAAAAAATGAGTGCCGGCCTGGTAAGCCGCGATTTGCTGTCTTCGCTGTCCGAAACGCTAAGTGAAATGGAGATAGCGGTTGAGCAAGGAAACACGGCAGCATACGGACAGCTCAACCGCCGTTTCCATCTTCTCATATACGACTCCTGCGGAAATGAGTACTTGAAGAACCTTATTGTAACGATCTGGGAGAACACGGAGCGGGCAAGGTCGCTGTTTGCGATAATCCCGGAGATTCTTGCTACGTCTTTAAGAGAGCACAAGCAACTGAAGGAGCTCTTGGAGGACTGTCGTTGTTCGGAAATAGGAGACGTGGCGTACAACCATAAGATCGCAGCATTCAACCTATTCCTTGATAGATTAAGCCGCGAAAGCGGGGGAGGTGATTAGTGGAAACCGGAGCTACCCATATGTGATAGGCCCTGGATTGCTTGAGAACTATGAAGGGAGGAGAATGGAGTGTCTAAGCATCCCACAATCCGGACATTGGGTGTACTCAGCCTGATAATCTGCTTGATGACGTTGTTTGTGTTTGGGTGTTCATCGCCACAGGAACCTTCGTCTGAACAAGAAACCCATGAGGATTGGCCTCGGTCGATAGTGATAGCTTCCGGTCCCACAGGAGGTCCCTGGTACCCCACGATGGTGAAATGCTCTGAAATCCTGATGCGGGAGATCCCCGGCCTGACAGTGAATGTCATTGAAGGCGGGGCCGAAAGCAACATCCGCCTGGTCGATGAGGGTGTGGATGCGCAGATCGGCATGACAAGCTCTGCGATTCTTCATCCTGCCATTGAGGGGACAGGCGACTACAAAGCAGATAACATAACCGCGATTGGTGCCGTGCTGACCAGCTATGCGCAGATAGGTGTATTCGCTGACAGCTCCATCTATTCCATAAATGACCTGGCTAACAAGAGAGTGGCCCCTGGCAAACACGGGTTCATATCAGAGGTGATATTCAGTAGTGTGCTCGACGCCTACGGGTTCACCTACGATGATATCAGGAACAACGGCGGCTCCGTCAGCTATGTCGCCTGGAGTGAGTATGCGTCGCTCATGAAAGATAACCACATTGACGCCTTCTGCTTGTGTGGCGAGATCCCGCACTCGTCCATCATGGAAATCGAGGCCAGCAAACCGGTAAGATTGCTGCCGATCGAGCCCGATAAGCTCCAGGCTGTGTTGGACAAGTATCCGTACCTGTTTGCCACCGAGATGCCCGCCGGCATCTACGAGGGCCAGAAGGAACCTGTAACACTGCTGGGTTACTCCGGCGTGCTCATCGCCAACAAGAGCCTGCCTGAGGACTTCCTAGCGAAGATCATTGAGGTACTCGTGGAGCACAAGGACGAGATCGTGAACGAGCTCCCGTTTGTGGACCTGCTGTCCTGGGAGAGGATCATGTCCGGGCTCACCGATGATGTTATGTCTCCCGAGGTGCTCAAACTGATCAATTCCAAGAAGAAGTAATTCGAGCAAGAGCAACCTTAGACGACGCAATAGAAGAAGCAACCTCAGGAGGAACAACCTGAGGAGAAGCAACCCGAGAGAACACAACCCTAGGTACAGGAAACCGAGACGAAGCACACGACACGACTCTGCCGAAGAAGAGGTAACCCAAAACTTAGTCCAAGGTAGACAGAGAAACGCTGCTATGCGACGCACTGTTGGAGGGAGAGCTTGCTCCTCCCTCCAACAGAAAGGGAGGTGGCAACTTGCGCAAGACCTATGTTGACAGGCTTGCTGAGGCCGGCGCGGATACGACCAAGCTCCAAAAAACGCTGGCTGTCCTGGTCGTCATTATCGCTGTATTGATGTCCCTTTTCCACCTGTACCGGGCGCAAGTCGGTGTATTGGAAGCATGGAGACAGCGATCCCTGCACGTCTTCTTCACTCTGGCCCTCGCATACATGGTGTCCGTAGCCAGGGTCTACGAGAAGAAGCGAAACCCGGTGTTAGGTTGGCTGGGACTGGTTCTCACCCTGGCCATCGCAGTATACACGCAGGTAGACTATTACGGGATAATCGGACGTGAAGGCGCACCAAACCTGTATGACAGAATCGCAGGTACGCTGTTAATGGTGTTGTTGGTGTGGGCAACCAAAGAACATGTCAGCAGCGTCATAGCTTGTCTAGCAGGTATTTTCTTCTTGTATGGGATGTACGGGTGGATGCTCCCCGGGAGATTTGCCAGTCCCAGGTTCACTTATGGGAAAATCATCGACCAGATGTTCAACTCGACGGGCGGCATGTTTGGGGTGTCCACAAGTGTGTCGGCCATAGACGTGATTATGTTTGTCATATTCGGCGCATTCCTGGAAAGATCAGGCGCGGCCGATTTCTTCAATGACTTGGCCATCAAGCTGGCCGGTAAGACCCGCGGCGGTCCTGCCAAAGCTGCTGTGGTAGCGAGCGCCCTGGTAGGTACCCTGGAAGGGAGTTCTGTGGCGAACGTAGCCACGACAGGATCTGTTACGATTCCTCTTATGAAAGAGATGGGCTTTGACCCGGTGTACGCAGGGGCAGTAGAAGCTGCTGCATCTACGGGCGGTATGATCATGCCCCCCGTCATGGGTGCCGCTGCTTTCATCCTTGCCGAGATGACCAAGACCCCATATAGCAAGATTATGGTCCACGCCGTGATCCCCGCTTGTCTCTACTTCTTGGGGATATTCATCACCATCGATCTCCAGGCCAGCAGAAAGCGGATAAGGCCTCTGGCAGAGACCACTGACAAAGGTGAGCATCTCGACCTGTGGATGGCAGCGACATGTATCCTACCTCTTGTGGTGATAATCGTTGCGTTGCTCATCGGCTATTCTCCCATGAGGTCAGCATTTTTCGCCATTGCCATCCTGACGGTTTTGTGGGCGTTGAGACCCTCCAACCGCCTTACCTTTAGGGATCTTATGGCAGCGTTGGAGCGCGGCGCGACTACAATGATCCCCGTTGCTCTGGCTTGTGCATCGGCCGGAATAATTGTCGGGTTCATAGGCTTGACCGGCATTGGTGTCAAACTGAGCGCCATGGTCAGCATATGGGGCACACACCAGATAGTGGCTCTTATCCTAGCCATGCTGGTCTCGATAGTGCTGGGCATGGGTGTCCCGGTGGCTAGTGCCTATATACTGTCTGTGTCGACCGTCGGTGGGATGCTGATCAGGACGGGAGTTCCCATGTTTCAGGCACATCTGTTCCTCCTGTACTTCGCCACCATCTCAGCCATCACTCCACCGGTGGCACTTGGTGCCTATGCTGCCGCAGGTATAGCAGGCGCCGATCCGAACCGCACCGGTTGGCAGGCATGCAAACTGGCCCTTTCAGGGTTCATAGTGCCTTATATGTTTGTGCATGGTCCCGCTCTGCTGTGCATGGGCACACCTGCTCAAATAATCCAGGCCGCGGCGACAGCGGTGTTTGGGGTCTTCTGCCTGAGCATAACTGTTGAGGGGTGGTTTAGAGGACAAGTCTCGCTGATTGAGCGCGCGCTTCTCATGGTAGCCGCATTGGGTCTGCTCCATGCTGGTGGATTCACGGACCTGATCGGCATCGTGATAGGTGGAGCAGTATTGATCAGAAGGCTGCGTATGCCTGTACCAACGACGGAATGACAAGCCAAGGGAATAACCAGACCAATTGACGTATCGGAGGCGATAGCTTTGAGTATCGAGAAGAAGTGGCTTACTGACGAATACTGGGTAACACCGTTCAACTACCTCGAGGAAAGCAGATCGATGCTTGCCTTGCCGCCTGATAACAGGGTTTACATACACGATGTCACTATCCGCGAGGCCGAGCAGGCTCCCGGCATCGTGTTCACCAAGGATGAAAAGGTGGCGATCGCAAAGGCCCTCGACAGGCTGGGTGTCTACAGTCTCGAGACTTTTCCGGTAGTATCGAAAGACGACAGAGAAGTCACGAGACAGATCCTCGATCTGAAACTCAATGCGAAAGTAGTCTGTCTTGCGAGATGGCTCAAAGAGGATATAGACACGGTGGCCAACTGCGGCGCGTACGGGGTTATCGTTGAGAATGTGGCAAACCCTTGGACATGCAACGTGATGTGGGGGCTTTCAGAGGACGACATCATCCAACGGTTTGTCGAGGCTGTCCGCTACGCCAAGTCTTTAGGACTGCATACCGTGGCCATGCCATGGGACGATTTCAGGGTTCCCTTGTCGTTCCTGGAGAGGTTGTACAAGGCGATCGTTTTCGAAGGAGGTGCCGATGCTGTTGCCATCTCGGATACTTCCGGAAACTCCCTGCCTTGGACCACTATGATGATCATCAAGAGACTCAGAGAATGGATACCCGGTACCCCGATACACATGCACGCCCACAATGAGTTCGGCCTTGCCACCGCAGCCATGCTGTCAGCTGTAGCGGGTGGTGCTTCGTTCGTGCATACAGCCATTAATGGGCTGGGCTCAAGGGGTGGCAATGCTGCAACTGAAGAGGTGGCAGTAGGGTTGGAACTGCTTCTGGGCGTTGACACCGGCCTGCGCTTGAACCAGCTATATCCAACTTGCCAGCTGGTCTCAGAGATCGCGAAAACCCCTATTCCTAGAAACAAGGCTATCATCGGAAGCAACCTATTCACTTATGTGGCCGGTCTTAGCGTCTTCATGTTTGAGAAGGCACGTGCTGCAGGAAGGCCTTTCGCTTATGTGCCGTTTCTCCCCGAGATGGTCGGGAAGGACGGATATGAGATTGTCCTCGGCAAGCTCTCGGGAAGGACTGCGGTTCGCCTGTTCCTCGATGAGATAGGGGTCGAGCTCACAGACGACCAAGTAGCAAGGCTTACCCAGATCGTGAAGGAAGAGGCCATCATAAGGAAATCCATCATTTCCCGACAGACATTCAAGCAGTTGGTTAATAGAATCCTGGAGGAGGATTCACATGCCTAAGATCCTTGATCTCAGCACCACACTAGCCACCTTCGGTTTTGATCCGAGACCACCGCAAATTGTGTATTGGGAGCATCGTGAGAATGCCCGCTATTATTGCAGGTCATCAAATGTTCCGTTGAGCGCGTTTCCGGACCAAATGGCTCTCGCTGTGGAAGAGGTTCATGCGATCACCCACACAGGCACCCATCTGGATGCACCCTGGCATTTCGGACCGACTGCGGAAGGCAAGCCTGCGAAGACCATAGATGAAGTGCCTTTGGAGTGGTGTTTCGGTGACGGCGTGCTATTGGATTTCAGACATAAGAAAGCAGGTGAGGTAATCACCAAGGATGATCTCCAGGCAGAACTGGACAGGATCGCTTACACCATAAAGCCAGGGGATATCCCGCTTATAATGGTCCTGGGAGGAGACTTGTACCTTAAGGACCACAACTACCCCGGTCTGGGTGCAGGTCTGGACGGAGAAGCCGTGCTGTGGTTACTGGATGAGGGAGTCAAAGTCATGGGAACCGACGCATGGAGCCTCGATGTCCCCTTGAGCATAATGGCGCGGGAGTATAGGGAAGGCAAGCGCGAGCACATCTGGCCTGCGCATTTTGCCGGCAGGATTCGGGAGTATTGCCACATAGAGAAACTGGCCAATCTGGACCAACTACCTGCGCCTTTCGGCTTCAAGGTTGCTTGTTTCCCTGTGAAAATAGCCAGAGCCAGTGCTGCCTGGTGCAGAGCTGTGGCGATCCTTGAAGACTAGAGAGTGATCCGTCTGTGCTCGCTTCCTGCGGGTCTGGCAGGAGAAAGCGGGTTGTGAGGTCCGCGACCGCGGTAAGTATCGTGACAAGTAAGGGACAACGCCGATCTATGGCGGGCATGGGGGAGAGGACCCAGGGTGTGTGCTCTGGGCCCTCTCTGTTGCTTCTGGGCAGTTCGGATCGAACGGCCAAAAGCTCTGAGATGTGCTGGGCACTTGCGTCCTTGTACAAATCTTGAGCTAGCGTAGCGACCATATCTCTGATATCCTCAGATATGGTGTGTTTGGGTGTTCGGCCTCTGTTGCCATGCATGAGGGCCGCAACACCTTTTTCTTTCATCCCTTTCTTCAACCGTTTCACCTGCCGCTCGCTAAGGCCCAAGAGTTCAGCTGCCAGCTTGATTGTCAGTTCCCGTCCAGTACTTGTTCCATGATGTAAACTCTTCGTGCTTCCTTTGCGCTCAAGGAAAAGTGTTCTCCTCTCATGGTGACATTTTCTCTGTCCGCTTACAGGGTGACAATATCACTGGCCGGTAACATTCTGCTTTCATTGCCTTGACGTGACTTCCCCAAGCAGGTATACTATCGATGTGACGCTCCTCGATAGCTCAATGGCAGAGCATCCGGCTGTTAACCGGAGGGTTGCAGGTTCGAGTCCTGCTCGAGGAGCCATTATGTGCGCCTGTAGCTCAGCGGTAGAGCGGTCGGCTCATAACCGATTGGTCGGGTGTTCGAACCACCCCGGGCGCACCACTCCAAGTGGCCCCATGGTCAAGTGGTTAAGACACCGCCCTTTCAAGGCGGCGACACGGGTTCGATCCCCGTTGGGGCCACCATTTGTTTTCCGGCCTTTTTCGTAAAGCATGCTTGTCCTCCCACTTGATCTTTTCCGTGTGATCTCAGTTCTCAGTGTGATTTCAGTGTGATCTCAGTGTGATTTCAGAATCGTTCGAGTCGTTCTCGAGTTGTTCTCGAATTGTTCTCGGGTCATTCTTGAGTCATTCCCGAGTCGTCCTCATGGATCGTCTGAACAGCTCATTCGAAGGAATCAGTCGCCGGGATCAGACATCTTCTCAATATGTGATCTTGATGAACCAAAACACCGCGCTGTCGTCCCACCCGAGGTCCCAAGGGAAGTACAGCCTGTCGGCAGTATGGCTTGCTATAGTGACGTAACCCCGCGGGTCTTTGCCTACCACAACTGCTACATGAGACACTTGCCCCTTCTTCTCGTAGGCAATGATGTCGCCGGGCTCCAACCGGCCTGCCGGTGATTCTGGTTGTACCCCTGAACCCGCTTCGCTAAACGTGCCTCTAAACAGCCTGAGGCCTCGACCGCTGGATAACAAGTGCCATACCAGGCTCTCGCTCTGCACCCACGCAGTGCTTCCCTCTTTGGTGTAATGCCAGCCATGGCCCATGGGAATACCGCCTGCGTGAAGCACCTGGGACACGAAGTTGGCGCAATCTCCTCCTGCGAAAGTGTAAATCTTGTACTTGCCATTGTACTTCCCGCCTCCAGGCAGTACCCTCACTCCGGAATGCTTGACCGCATACCTCAAGGCCTTCTCCCTGTCGAAGGCACCTGTGGCTTCGGCATTGAACACAGAGTCGAACTTGGGCGCTCCCGCATCTAGAGCATGCAAGTAGTCCAGATATGCAGCATCATGAAGCAGCCCCAACGCTGCTGCACCTTGCCCCGGCTCAGTCACGCTGTTGCCCAGAGGGTCCATGTACCAGTCTTTGCGTATTTTCCACCCCTCATCGGTCTTGATTACCTGGATCACATGCACCGTCCTGGAGCCGAACTCGTGGCGGACTGAAGCCTCATCCGATGCAGTAACTTGGGTGCCAACCATGACACTCTCAAACAAGCGCCGGACCGGAGGCACACCCGATGCAGTAACTTGGGTATCAATCAATAGATTCCCAACGGATTGCCGGGTCGCAGGTATATCCCACATAACAAATTGAGTATCATCTTGAGCATCATCCAGGAGATTCCCTGCGACACGCCGGGCTGAAGGAATGTCCGAGGCTTCATTCCCTACCCCTAGGCTCGCTTCCAACGCTAATACAGGCTCAAGCAGCAGGTCATTCTGAGGGTACTCGTAGGCGTACAACGTATGCTCAGTTAGCTCAATCCAATAACTGCCTTCACCCTCCTTGAACACCGAATCCACCTCGAAGGTGCTTGCCGCCTCCGCCATACGGACGTTCCTGGCCTGCGCCCACTTCGTCAAGTACGTGATCCGGTTGACTTCGTTCTCATACGCCCATATTCCCGATGGACTGTCCAAGTCGTAGTTGTCCTCTATGGCGTCAAGGTCACCGCCCAGAAGTAGCGCCGTTCTTTCCTCCAAGGCCCCCTTGACAAACCTCAGGACGGCGTCCTGTTCAGGGTCAACCTTCGACGCAATAAACAGCTTTACCGCGCTCACCAGACGTGTCGGAAAAGGCGGTTGGCCTCGTGAACCGAGATAATGGTACATGCAATACAGGACCGCAGAGGCAGCTAGCACCAGTAAGCTCAGGCAAACTGCCAGCCGCCTCCCCCTCGTATGGATACGCTTCTCGCTGAAACGCCGAGATTGTCTCTTGGGACCTTCATCTTTCAGCGGCGTCCCCGAATGACTCTTCCTGCGCTTGAGCGATATCACCACAAGCGGCTCTTGCATGCGGGCTTCCTCCAACTGGGAACTCAGAAGAATGATATGGGTGGCCTCACCCAAGTATGAAACATTTGACGCACTGCCAGGTATGGTAGAATCCACGGTTATCGTCCGCGGACGCACTGCAGGTAGAGTGCAGGGCTATAGTCCATCGCTGCACTGCGAGCTAGGTGCAGGGGTATCGTCAACTGACTCGCTGCGAAGCAGGGGGCATGGGTATCGTCAACAGACGCGCTGCAAGGCAGGGTGCAGGATTATCGTCAATAGACGCGCTGCAAGGCAGGATGCAGGATTATCGTCAACAGACGCACTTAAGGGCAGGTGCAGGAATATCGTCTCCTGCTCGAGAACCCTTATGTCAAGAACCACTTAGTAAGCTCTCCGGTGCGCCGAAGGCAAGACTCACATTGTGAGAGGCAGAAACCGGTTATCGTTGGCTCGTTTCGTTGGCTCGAAAAAACCGAACTCGCTTCGATGAGAGGCAGAAATCCCGAAACGGCCATAAGAGACTGCCAGGCGGTGAAGTCCGGACTCATATAGGTCTGGACGGGACTCTGCAGCCGCCGGGGCGACGTCTAAGCCGGACGCTGTGTCGCGCTGTGTCCGTGTTTATCTAAGGTCAGGTGATCTCCTGTGCACTTCAAGAAAGCAAAGTCGCTGCTGTCGCCGCAGAATGGGATGAATATCTTCCGAGGCTGCACCCACGGATGCATCTACTGTGACAGCCGCAGCAAGTGCTACGGCATGGACCACGATTTCGAGGACGTACAGGTCAAGATAAACGCGCCTGAGCTTCTTGAGCAAGCCCTATCCCGAAAAAGAAGGAAATGCATGATCGGCACCGGTTCGATGTCCGACCCCTACATCCCCATAGAAACCCGGCTCAAGCTCACACGAAGGTGCCTGGAAATCATAGCAAAGCACGGGTTTGGCCTTGCCATACAGACGAAATCCACGGGGATCCTAAGAGATCTTGACCTCCTAAAGGAGATAAACGAAACCTCCAAGTGCGTGGTCCAAATGACCCTCACTACCTATGATGAATCCTTATGTAAGATCATCGAACCCAACGTCTCCACAACCAGAGAGCGCTTTGAGGCGCTGAAAACACTCCGGGATAATGGAATCCCCACGGTTGTATGGTTGTCCCCCATTCTGCCCTTCATTAACGACACCGAAGACAACATCCGGGGGATCCTCCGTTACTGCGTGGAGGCGCAGGTATACGGAATCATCTGCTTCGACATGGGGCTCACCTTGCGAGAAGGCAACCGCGAGTACTTTTACAAGAAGCTCGATGAACACTTCCCGGGGCTCAAGCAGAAATACCACAGGACATACGGCTACAGTTATGTGGTCCCAAGCCCGGACAACGACAAGCTGATGCGTATCTTCCACAGCGAGTGTGAAAAACACGAAATCGTGCACAACAACGACGAAATATTCGCATACATGCGGACTCTGGACATCCGCCGTCAGGCGGAACAGTTGAGCCTGTTCGATACTTCGAACGAGGACACTTAGCTCCAAGACGTGGAGTGCTCTGCTGCGCAGGAGGATAGGGGACTGCGCAGGGAGACATGAGACTGCGCAGGGAGGATAGCTGCCTGGACCTGAAAGCGGTACAGTGCATGTACCATCTTCCAGAACACCGTTCCTTCTGGGAACCACTGACAGATACAGATGGCGCACTGTATGCGCCACCGGTCGGCGACGCTGCCGGAAAACGGTACATCATGTGGGCCATCCTCCGGCAGAACTGCTGACAAATGGTATACTGCATGGGCCATTCTCCCCAGGCAACATGGAAAACGGTACACCACATGCGCCATCTCTCTGACGAA
>JAAZEL010000011.1 GCA_012512325.1 Candidatus Fermentithermobacillaceae bacterium
CATGTGCCTGTCGGTATACACCCTCCTGGGTATGGCCAGCCGCACCAGCTCGAGCTCGGGCCACACATCCTCCCCGGTTTCAGGATCCTTGTACCCAAAGGCGCATCCACCCAGTTCTACGCCGCGAATTCCCCCTTCAACGTAAAGCTCAACCGTCAACGCCTGAGCCGGGAACTCGTGCCGCGGGAGGCGGGGCAGCATTTCCTTGGCGTCAATGTATATCCCATGCCCTCCCGGGGGCCTTACAATGGGAATTCCCGCCTCGATAAGCAAGTCGCCAAGGTATCTGACCTGACCAATCCTGTCTTCCAGGTATTCCTCGTTGAGCACTTCGTGCAACCCTCTGGCCATGGCTTCAAGGTCCCGCCCTGCCAGGCCGCCGTAGGTTACGTAACCCTCGTAAGGGACTTGGAACTCAATTGCCTTCCTGTAGTGTTCCACGTCCCTGAAGGCCACGAATCCCCCGATGTTTACCAGAGCATCTTTCTTGGCACTCATGGTGCACCCGTCACCGTATGAGAACATCTCTTTCACGATGTCTGCAATGGGCTTGTCTTGATACCCGGGTTCAAGTCGCTTAATGAAGTAGGCATTCTCAGCAAACCTGGCTGCATCAAAGAACACCGGAATGCCGTACTTATCGGCGATTTTCCGGACACCCTTGATGTTTTCCATGGAAACAGGCTGCCCGCCGTTGTTGTTGCAGGTGACGGTGATCAGCACAAAGGGGACCTTGTCAACAGCCTTCTTGATCTCAGCTTCGAGCAGATCCAGATCAAAATTGCCCTTGAAATGGGTTTCCTCACTGACCTTGTAGCCTGCTTCCGCAAGGCAGTTCACAGGTTTCGCGCCCTTTAGCAGGATGTGCCCTTCGGTAGTGTCAAAATGCATGTTCCCGAGTACACGATCCCCTGGCTTCACGAACACATTCATGAGAATGTGCTCTGCACCTCTCCCCTGGTGAGCAGGAACCACATAGTCGAAACCCATCACTTCTTTGACGGTGTCCCTAAGGTGGTAGAAGTTCTTGCTGCCTGCGTACGCCTCGTCTCCAAGCATCATGCCGGCCCACTGGTAGTCTGACATGGCCGTGGTGCCGCTGTCCGAAAGCAGGTCTATGTACACGGCATCGGACGGAAGCCCGAACACGTTGTAGCCGGCCTCTTTTATGAGTCTCTCCCGGGTGGGGCGGTCCGTTAACCGCAGCATCTCCACAACCTTGATCCTATACGGCTCAGCATACTCGTCCCTGCGACGAAACATAATCTCATCCCTCTCCAACATATTGTCGTGTTAATCCTATCTTTGGCGGGGCACCCACGTCTCCCCGTACCCAAACGCCGTTGAACCGCGGCAGCAACCCATGGTACCCTATTCTTCCCATCCAACTCCACTTCCTTGTTTTGCCCCATCTTGCCTGGGTAATTATGTTACCCACGTGCCAGGTACCACATAGAATGGAACGTATCCCGGAAGGAGGTTGGCTTGATGAACCTGGATTCATTCCTGGGAATACCGTACAAGTTCAAAGGCAGAGACAGGCAAGGGATAGACTGCCTCGGTCTGGTGTGGCTTTACCTCAGGGAGAAAGGGATTTTCATCCCGGACGATGACGGCCTGCCAATGCTGGAAGAAGCTCAATCAGACTACCTGGACAGGGTGCTCAAGGCGCTTGCCAGGGCAGCTGAGAAAGTGGCCGTCCCGCAGGCCGACGACATCGTGGTCATGCGCCTGCCCGGAGGTTACACCCATATGGGAGTTATGGCGGACAACCAACACATGCTCCACGTCCTGATAAACAGGCCCAGCGGCCTGACACCTATAAAGAGGTACAAGCACCACATTGTAGCCATCTACAGGCCGCGAAGGCGGAGGGGCAGCCTGCTCGAATTCATGCTCACCCTTTACCCGCCTAAAAGCCAGTAGGTTGCTTCCCAGTGGTTCTGCCAAGGCGCTTCAGTGCTTCGCAGGCGGTAGCCATCACATGGCCAATTATCTCCTTGCACGGCTCCTCCTCATTCACCATGGCAGCCACTTGCCCCGCCATGAGGCAACCGTGTTCCACATCCCCGTCTAGGGCGGCGCGTTTCAAGGCACCCTCGGCAAGGGCCACGAGTGCTTCCCTGGAAGCCCCTTCTGCCTCTGCTTGCAACATCTGCCTTGCCAGCCTGTTCTCCAGCACCCTCACGGGGTGGCCGGTCCTCCATCCCGTTACCACCGTACTCCTGTCCCTGGCAGCGATAACAGCCTTCTTGTAGGCAGGATGCACAGCGCATTCAGTTGCACACAAAAAGCGCGTGCCCATCTGCACGCCTGCCGCCCCGAGGGCAAGGGCCGCGACCAGCCCCCTCCCGTCGTATATCCCCCCTGCAGCTACAACGGGGATCTTCACCGCATCGGCGATTTGAGGTACAAGGGGCATTGAGCCGATTTCCCCTATGTGGCCGCCGCATTCCATGCCTTCGGCGATCACCGCGTCCACCCCGGCTCGCTCAAGCCGTCTTGCAAGGTTCACACTTGAAACCACCGAAAGCACCTTCACACCGGCGGTTTTCAGGAACTCCACATATTTGCCGGGGTTGCCCGCCCCTGTGGTCACCACCGGCACCCCTTCGTCCGCGATGACCCTGATCACTTCCGCCGCAAAGGGCGACATGAGATACACATTCACCCCAAACGGCTTGGAGGTTAGGGCCTTGGCTTTGCGTATCTCATCACGCACCGATTCAGGGGAAGCGTTGCCTGCGCCTATCACTCCCAAGGCGCCCGCCTCGCTGACGGCTGCAGCAAGCTCAGCAGTGGCAACCCAAGCCATCCCTCCCTGGATGATGGGATGACGGATACCGAGTAAATCGCATAGGGCAGTGTGAATGCGCAACTAACCTCACCCCCGATCAATATACACTTCTTGCGTGTCAGTGGGGAAATCCACCTTGCCGTCCCAAAACAAGATCCCCTCCCTCTGCAAGGTCGGGGATGTGCTTCGCTGCCTAGGTATTTGCTTTTTGCCTGGGCTTTACCCATCATTATACTCTTATATACTTCCAGCCTCCGGCCCTAAACCGCAAGAAAGAAAGGACGCACCTTCCGGTCATGTCCATGGCCATCCCTATCCATGCACCGTAAAGCCCCATGCCCATCTTGATTGCAAGCAGGTACGCAGCGCCCACACGCAGTCCCCAGAACCCTGCCATTGTGATGTAAAGGGTCCACCTTGTATCGCCTGCGCCTCTCAGACCCCCCATGAGGATGAAGTTCGCCAGCATGAAAGGCTGTATCAGGGCGATTATCTTGAGGACACCTGACGCAAGGGAGATCACGGTTGCATCGTCTGTATAAAGGTGCACGAAGTACTTGCCGAAGAAGAAATATATCCCAAAGGTGAGGATCCCGGTAAGCGCGCCGATCCTGACCGTCTCCCATCCCACTCTTTCAGCCTTGTCAGGAGCCTTGGCACCTAAGCATTGCCCCACGAGTGTAGTAGCAGCAATCTGAAAAGCCATACCAGGAGTAAACGAAAAGCCCTCTATGTTGATGGCGATTTGATGGGCGGCGTAAGTGATGGTGCCGAAGCTCGACACTATCCTTGCAAAAGTCATCTGGCCGCTCCTCATGACGGCCTGCTCCAGGGCAGCAGGGATTCCGATGTTTAGGATTCTCTTGATAATCCCCAGGTCAAACCGGAAGGAATCGCCCCTGGATATCTTGATATTCTTGTCGCCCTTGGCTATATGGTAGAGCATGTACCCACACGCCACCACCCGGGACAAGGTGGTTGCCACGGCGGCCCCCTTGACCTCAAGCCTGGGGAACCCGAAATGCCCGTAGATCAATATGTAGTTCCACACTACGTTGACCGCGTTAGCCAGGATATTGACGGTCATAGGGGTCTTGGTATCCCCCGTACCCCTAAGGGCAGCGGCAAGGCTGATAGTCACGGCCATGAAAGGCATCCCCATACACACTACCCGGAAGTAGTCCATACCGGGGCCGATGACATCGTCTTCAGCTCCCATGAAAAGCAGAATGTCGCGGGCGCAAACATATCCTACAACGCCAAGGATGATACCCATGAACAACGCAATCATAAGCGCCTGGCGGGCAACCTTGGATGCTTCTTCCTTGTCTCCTGCCCCCACGAAGCGGGCCACCAGTGCAGTAGCTCCCACGTTGAGCGCTATGAAAACGGACATGGCCACAAACGTGGGTTGGTTTGACAGGCCCACCGAAGTGATGGCCCAGGGGCCCAAACGACCGACCATAATCATGTCGGCCATGGAAACCAGGGTCATCAGCGTCTGTTCAATCAGGGCCGGAATCGCAAGGTCAAAGATCTGCCTGCGCAAAGCAGGGGTGTCATCCACCAATGCCTCACAAGGGGCCTCACCTGTGTCATCGCACGCGTATTGGGGCTCAGCCCGGTGATGCGCCTCACCGGCTGCACCCGTACCAAGGGGCTCACGTGGTACTGTCACGGCATCCCCTTCCGATTGGGGGGAACCAGGCTGCCGGCCATCGGGGCCGCCCTGCCCTCGCCCGTATTCCCGCCGGTATCCGTCTGCTACTACGCTCCCTTCTGCATCTGACAAAGCTCCGCTAACAGCTTCATCCTGGGACGATCTGTTCATTTGCCAACACCGTCCGGTTTCGTAATCGGCCCTGCGGAGGACATCGAAGCCCTACCCAAGACCGCGCGAAATATTTCTATATCCTAAGCATTGTACATCAAGCTTTAGCAGCATGCAACTTCACACGGGATCAAACTCCGCGCAGGTTCAATGTCGAAACAGGACCCTGGAAACAACAAGAAAAGCCCTCCCTGCCTTTGGATATACCTGGGAGGGCCCTAAGCGGCAAACGCTGTCAACCCTTACTTACGGCTTGTGACCCAATATCCTTAGAACACAGCCTTCTACACGGCATCCCCGGATTAGAATGTGAAGTCTATCTGCACCGTGCCTGTAATCAGCACCTCGCCCGGCTCAACGGGAGATGCCGCCACATCCGTGTCCGCCCACACCTTCACAGCACCGCGCATTGAGGATACAGACACATAACCGTCAGACATCCTTGAGATCCCGGTAATGTTCACACCTGCCGCCCTGGCCATGACTTCCGCCTTGTGCCCGGCATTGGCCACCGCCTTGGCCAACACCTCATCTTCATACTTCCTGGAATCCAGAACTCCGAAGACAATGCTGTTTACGTTGGTTGCACCCGCACTTACGGCTGCGTCTATCAGGCCGCCGACGTTTTCGATATCTTTGATCCTCACGCTGACAGTGTTCTTGCACCTATATCCGCTTAGCACCTGTTTGCCGTAAGACCTATCGGGAGCCGGCTGGGTTTCGTACACAGGGTATAGGCTGAAATTGGATGTCTGGATGTCTTCTTTGGCGATACCCCCGGCCGTCAGAGCGGCTATAACCTTGTTCATGGCTTGGGCGTTAAGCCGCTGGGCTTCCTGGGCAGTAGACCCGTTGGTTTCCACTCCGAAGCTTATGGTTGCCACATCAGGCTTCACGTAGATTTCAGCTTGGCCGGTCACAGAGATTATCCTTCCGGCCGGTTCCTGGGCGTCTACAACCTGACCTTCTGAAATCACAAAAGCTACGAGGCCAATCACCAAAAGGGCAGGCAATGCAAATTTGCGTAGGTGCCTGACTCTGTCCTTTGACATCTGCTACCCTCCTCGGATACTCAATTATCGTTCAAGGGGCTTCCGGATCCGTCCACCCGCCGGAGTTTTTGACGCAACTCCATGAAAATTGTTCCTCGACTCCTAGGAATTTACCGGACTTGTCTGTGGGGTCGCAAGCTACCCCTTGATCTGATACACTTGACTTGTCGGCTTGTTGCCACTGGAAATAACACAGCCCGGGCAGGTGTTGGAATGGAGTTCATCGCTCCTTTGAGCCAGGCCAAATCGGAAATGGTAATCAAGAAATCCAGGTTTATCGGGCATGTGTTTCCCGCCTTTTCAGAGGCGGAAGCGGTTATGCACATTGAATCGGTGAAACAGGAGCACATGTCTGCAACCCACAACGTCTACGCTTACTCGGTGGGCGTGGGCACCTTTGCGGAAAAAACCTCCGATGACGGGGAACCCCGGGGAACCGCAGGGTACCCTGTGTTAGAGGTCATCAAGAAGAGAAACCTCCAGAACGTGGTGTGCATTGTCACCAGATATTTCGGGGGTATCAAACTGGGGGCAGGCGGCCTGGTCAGGGCGTACAGCAATGCGGCCTCCCTTGCCCTGGATAAAGCCGGAGTGGCTGTGTACAGATATCATGACCTTATTACTGCCACCGTGGACTACGACAGGTTCGGAAGGGTACAGAAGGAACTGGAAACTGTCAAGGCAACCATCCATAACATATCCTTCGCTGACAAGGTGACGGTGGAGTTCTTTGCCGTCCCTGAACTGACCCAGGCGCTGCGATCGATGATAGAAGACATTACCGCTGGCGCGGGAGTAGTCAGTGTGTCCCAAGGCAAATACCTGCCTGTAAGACAACTGCGGCGCGATTAGCCTCACATCCACTCGCCCAATAACCTGCTGCCATGCCCTTAGACGGCGTCTTGATCATTTATCCGTTTTCAGTCTCTGAGAAGGGATAAGCCTTTTCGGCGCGGAAATTGAAACACATCCTTCTTTTGACTGTAGGCTACTTCGGCTCCGGATAAAGGAGGTACTCAGTCTTGTCCACCAAGAGGAGGCTTACACCTGACGATCTATATAGACTGGTGTTTGTATCAGACCCCCAAGTCTCCCCCGACGGAAAGCGAATCGCATATGTGAGGACTGTAATAGACGAAAAAACCAAAGAATACCGTTCGCAGATTTGGATAACGTCTACCTGCGGCACAAGCAAACCAAGGCCGTTCACATCAGGCCCCAAGACGGACAGCAGCCCGAGATGGTCGCCTGACGGCAAGAAGCTCGCCTTCGTGTCTGACCGCAGCGGCGACCGCCAGATTTGGGTCATGCCGACTGAGGGCGGCGAAGCTTTCCAGCTGACTAAGATGCGGAGGGGGGCATCAAACCCTGTCTGGTCCCCCGACGGGACCGCCATCTGCTTCACAGCCCTGGTCAACCCTGACGATAGCCCTGAAGACATCCAGAAACCCATGGACAATAAGGCCAGGGAAGAAGAAAGGAAGAAGAAGCAAGAAGAACCGACCCTGGTTACACGGATAAGAACCAAGGCGGATACGGCCAAAGGGCTTATCGGCAACGGCAGGACCCACTTGTTCGTACAAAGGGTCGAGGGGGACGAACCTGCGAAGCAGATCACTTCAGGGGACTTTGACCACCATAACCCGGCTTGGTCTCCTGACGGCAAGTTCATAGCGTTCTCGTCAAACCGGCAGGAAGATGCAGATTACGGCCCATGGCTGGTGGATATTTTCGTGGTCCCTGCCGACGGAGGAGAACCCCGCAAGCTTACCGACACCAAGGGGCCCTCGGCGGCACCGGTGTGGACCCCTGACGGGAAGTACATTGTGTATGCAGGCCACAAGCGGGAGTTCGGCGCTGCAACCCTGGCCCGTATATGGAAAGTACCGGTTGAAGGCGGCGAGGCGGTCGTGCTTACCGGCGATTTCGACAGATCCGTCGGGGACAGCATGGCCGGGGATTGCCGCTACGGGGCGTCACCGGCAGGGCCTGTACTGAGCCCCGACGGAAAAACAGTATACTTCCTGGCAAACGACAGCGGGGAGACAGCCCTGTTTTCTGTGCCGCTGGACGGAGGCAAGGTAAAAAAGGTACTAGGGGGCAGACGACAAGTCTTCGGCTTCACCCTGGACAAATCAGGCAATACCTTTGCCATCGTCGTGTGCACCCCGTCCATCCCCGGGGACATCGGCGTATTCCGCCTTGACTCAGGGGCGGAAACCCTGTTGACAGCGGAAAACAAGCAGTTACTGGATGAGGTTTACCTAAGCGAGCCCGAGGCGTACGCTTTCAAGGCAAGTGACGGCAAGGACAGGCTTGGCTGGATCATGAAGCCCGTGGGCTACAAAGAAGGGCACAAGTATCCCGCCGTCCTTGAGATTCACGGCGGCCCTGCAGTGATGTTCGGATGGAACTTCTTCTTTGAGTTCCAGATCCTCGCAGCCGCCGGGTATGCGGTGTTCTACACCAACCCCAGGGGAGGACAAGGATTCGGCCAGGAGTTCGTCCACTCAGTCATCGGTGACTACGGCGGGATGGATTACGATGACCTGATGACATGGACGGACTTTGCGGCCACCATGGACTTCATTGACAAAGGCAACATGGGGGTAACAGGCGGCAGTTACGGCGGGTTCATGACCAACTGGATTGTAGGTCACACAGACAGGTTCAAAGCCGCCGTGACCCAGCGGAGCATCTCGAATTGGATTTCCTTCTACGGCGTTTCCGACATAGGCTACACCTTCACGGAAAACCAGCTCCTCGGCAACCCATGGAAAGATTACCAACTGTTGTGGAAGCATTCCCCCCTGGCGTACGTGGAAAATGTCAACACCCCACTGCTCATAATCCACGCAGAGCAAGACATGAGGTGCCCCATTGAGCAAGGGGAACAGTTTTACGTGGCCCTGAAGAAACTTAGAAAACAAGTGGAAATGGTCAGGTTCCCCGATTCCAACCATGAGCTGTCGAGAAGCGGGAAACCTGTGTTACGGGTACGCAGGCTCAAACATATCCTCAGATGGTTTGACTCACACCTGGAGAAGAAGCCGGACAGTTACCATCCGCCTCTTGAGCCAAGGGACGGATCTGAATGACAATAGAAGAACAACAGGTTGAACACAGACAATCGGACAACCGGCCTTGCGTATCACAAAGCAAGAAGGAGGCAGACGCATGCTGAGAACAAACAAAGACAAGCTGGTAATGCTCTCGGTGATGGGGGAAATATCGTCGCCCGGAGTCCGCCCCAGGATGTGCTATGACGGCAAGATACGAGTCATCCCCGGAACCGGCGGGATAGCTTACAACGTGAGAGTGGGAGATCTGGCTTTCGGCTGGGCAGGTGACCACGTTGAACCGGGAGTAAGCACCAAACGCAAAGACGAGGACGCAAACAGGGGATATAACATCCTGTCTTGCGTCGGCAACACGGCTTATGTGATTTCAGGAGATGCAAAAGGAGCAAAGGGCGTTGTAACAGGCAAGCACGGTGGTATAGAGCATGTGCTAATCCATTTCGAACGGGATGTGCTCGAAAAACTCCAGATAGGCGACAAGGTACAGGTAAGGGCTATCGGACAAGGGCTTGAGCTCCTCGACTATCCTGACGTGAAGTGCATGAGCATGGACCCTGACCTGGTGAACAGAATGGGAATCATCGAGAAGGACGGAGTGCTCGAAGTGCCCGTAACCGCAATGGTCCCGCCTGAGTTCATGGGAAGCGGCCTGGGGGCCGCGTCGGCTGAATCGGGGGACTACGACATCACCACCATGGAAAAAGCACGGCTCAAGGAGCTCGGGCTCGACAAGATCAGGCTCGGTGATATAGTTGCCATCATGGATTCTTCGTCGTACTACGGCAGAAGCTACAGGAGGGGCGGGGTTATCATCGGAGTGGTGGTCCACGCCGACTCGTTCGTGTCAGGCCATGGCCCGGGCGTAACATCCCTCATGACCTCTCTCGCGGGCAAGATAAGGCCTGTCAAGGCAGAGAGGGCGAACATAGCAGACTATCTGGGCTTGAGTTGACAGCCCTGGCTCAAGCAGCTAAAGGGGACACCGGAAAAGGTGTCCCCTCTTCTGTCTTCTTGACTTTTTGTCTCTTTGTCTTCTTGTCTTCAGGTCTTCTTGTATGCTCGTCTTCTTGCCTCTTGCCCGGACTTACTTCTCCCTGTGAACATAATGGATTCTGTAACCATTTACCACTTGCGACATATTATGTAGCAACTCCTAAACCCCCGCGGGAGGTGAAGCAATGAGAAACAGGGACCTGATCAAGGCGGCCCGGGACTTGGTACCGGAAGACGCGGAAGCGGTCATCCGACGTCATCGTGATGAATGCTGCTGCCCCAACAACATAACGTATGTGATTTTCACCAACTGCCTGACCATCAACAACGGTTCATGCGCTGATTGGGAATTCTGCGAGGCAGACACTCCTGTTTGTGGCGGCCCAACTCCCCTCTCACAGGGATAGGCTGATTGCCGCCAGGCACAGGGTAGTTGTCTGACGAAAAGGGGCCCAAACCTGTCAGCCGGAGAGGCCTTGTTTGGCCCCTTTCCTTTCCCCTCCCTCATAAACCACCAGCCTGGGATAGGGAAGCTCAATACCGGCGGCATCGAGGGCCTCTTTGATGCGAAGGCGGAGTTCTCTCTCGACACCCCACTGTTGCATGGGTTCGGTACGGGCCCATACAGCGAGCACAACTCCTGACTCACCCAGCTGGGATACGCCCAGTACTCTTGGGCCTTCCTGGATCTCACTGCGTTCCTCCGCCATCTGCCGGCAGACCTCGCCCAAAAGGTCCATCGCTTTGCGCAGATCTGCAGAATAGGGCACAGGCACTTCAACTAGGGCCCTGGCTCCCCTTCTGCTCTTATTGGCAGTCTTTTCGATGAGCCCGTTGGGGATCGTGTGGACATCTCCTGAAAACTCCCGGATAACCGTGGTTCGCAGCCCGATTTGCTCGACAATCCCTGATACTCCGGCTATGGACACATAATCACCGACGTCATACTGCCTCTCATATATGAGGAAGAAACCCGTGATCACGTCACGCACCAGGTTCTGAGCCCCAAAGCCGACTGCAAGCCCCAGTACCGCTGCACCTCCCAAGAGGGCCTTGGTATCAATGCCAAGCAAATCCAAGATCATCAGGAACGCCACTATGCTGGTGACATACCTGAGGGTACTCTGCAAGAGGCTTGTGAGGGTTTTCCTCCTGGGCTCGTCAAAGGCCAATCCGGGAACTTTGCCGTTGGCAGCCATGAGCCTGTTGATCAACGAGTTCCCGATTTTCACTATTAGGGCTGCAATCACTATAACCGCGGCTATTCTGGCTGCCGTGGTTCCTATGCTGACGCCTATGCCGTCACCTAAGATGCCGGCTGCATAGGAGACACTCCCCATGATCCACACCTCCTGAATCAAAATAGTACCAGATTAGCGAAGGCCGGGAAAGACGCAGGCCCCGCCGGAAGGTTGAATACAAGCCGGCCAAATGTGTCATTACTACCCATAGGTTGGCCTTTGTGTCAATAAGTTGCTCTCGGCGTTCGAACCTGTGTTCACGGTGGACAAAATGACCGCAGGATGCCGGGGTTCATTCATACTACAAGGGCGTAAACGATATTCACGAGGGACAAAAGCCCTGCAGGAAGCTGAGGTAGCAGATGCTGGGAAGGCTTGTCAAGAAGACAAAGGTACTTGGATGGTTTGGCGGGAAGAAGCGGTCCGGCGCGGGCCCGGGCCGCAAGGCCGAGCCATCCCTTTCCCTCTCCGGCGTGCTTGAAGTTGACGAAGCCCGCATCAGGCAAGCCTTCGGCAATAGCTTGGACTTGGTTTACAGGCGCATAGCCATCGGAAAAAACGGCTGCATCCAAGCTCTGGTGGTTCACATCAGCGAAATGGTGAACCCCCAGTTTGTGAGCAATGCCATTGTGGAGAGAATGGTGGACAAGACCGAGAACCTGACGGATCCCCACACCGTGTACACCCATATCAGGGATAGGTACGTAGAAGTCACAGATGTAACCGAAACCCATGACATACAGAGAATCCTCGAGGAAATCACAAACGGAAGCACATGCATATTCGTGCGCGGCGTGAACACGGCAATTGTGTGCCAAACCCAAGGGTTTAACCAGCGGGAAGTGTCCCAGCCCAGTACCGAGTCCACCATACGGGGTTCCAAAGAGGGATTTGTCGAGGCTCTGGCCACCAATGTGAGCTTGATTAGGAGAAGGATCAGAAATTCCAATCTCAGAGTAGAGCACTACGTCCTGGGCGCAGTATCTAAGACCTCTGTAGCCCTGGTCTACATCGAGGGTATTGCAAATCCCGGCGTAATCGAAGAAGCCCGGCAGAGGTTGTCCCGTGTGAAGGTCGATTGCATCCAGGAAAGCGGGCAGCTGGAGGAGCTCATTGAAGATGCACCTCTTTCCCCTTTCCCTACCCTGTTGCGGACTGAACGGCCGGACAGGGTAACCGGCAACCTGCTTGAAGGCAGGTTCGCCATAGTTACAGACGGCACTCCGTTCGTCCTAATTGCTCCTGCAACCTTCTCCATGTTTCTCACCGCCCCCGAAGATTACTTCGAGCGGTTCTTTGCCGGCAGTGTCATCAGGCTCTTGCGCTACCTGGCATTTCTCATATCCCTCACCCTGCCCGCTCTGTACATAGCCATCACCACCTTTCACCAGGAACTGCTGCCCACCCCTTTGATCCTGAGCATCGCCGCCCAAAGAGACCATATTCCCTTCCCTGCAGTAGTTGAGGCAGCCCTGATGGAGATGGTGTTTGAGCTCTTAAGGGAGGCCGGGATACGTTTGCCTGTGGTCTTGGGACAGGCGGTAAGCATTATCGGGGCTTTGGTCATAGGGGAGGCGGCGCTGAGGGCAGGGCTTGTATCGGCAGCCATGGTAGTGGTGGTGGCCCTGACAGGGGTATCCTCCTTTGCCACACCTATTTTCAGCCTTGCTATTTCAGTAAGGCTGCTCAGGTTTCCCCTCATGCTCTTGGCATCAGCCCTGGGGCTCTTCGGGATATTGGTAGGGCTGGCGGTCATCCTAACTCACCTGTTAGCCCTCAGGTCTTTTGGGGTGCCTTACCTCGAACCCTTTGCCCCCTTTGTAGGTCGGGAACAGCGGGATGCAGTGTTCCGGTCGCCCTGGTGGGCAATGGATGAACGTCCCGGATTCGTAGCAGAACGAAACGGCAAGCGAGTGCCGCCCGGACAAATGCCCAAACCACCTGAACGTGAGGAGGGAACAGAGGAAGTAAAGCCATGAAACAGCAGGAGAGAGGTAGGATATCCGCGTTTCAGTATATGTGCATACTGCTGGTAATACGTATGACCGCCACCACAGTCGCATTTCCGTTCATGACAGGCCACGAATCCCCTACCGACGCGTGGATTGGCGCATTGATAGGCATTGGGGGTTCACTTGTACTGCTGGAACTCATGGTAAGGCTTTCCCTTTACTTCCCTGATATGACCGTGGTCCAGTTCAGCCAGGCATTACTGGGCAAGTTCTTTGGCGGTATTGCAGCGCTGCTGCTCGTAGGGTTTTGGGTTTTCGACGCTGCCGTGACCGCCAGGGCAATGGGCAGCGCCCTGGTCAACGCGTTCATGCCTGAGACTCCCGTCTTGGTGTTCATCATCGTCACTGTCTTCTTCGGTGCAAATGGGGCCAGACAGGGCCTTGAAATCACCGCCCGGTGGAGTGAACTGGCGACTGTAGGTGTACTCATGACCGCAATCATGCTTGTCCTACCGTTTAAGGCAATGAGCTTCCAAAACCTCCTGCCCATATTGCCCTACGGCCTGAGCCCCCATCTCAAGCGGGCTGCCACAATGACCTCCATGTTCCTCAGACTCAGTGTGCTAGGAATGATGATACCTTATGTCCGCAACAAAAAAGACGTCTTGCGCTACACGCGATACACGGTGATAGTGAGTGGGATTGTGCTGACCGCCCAATCCATAGCCCTTGTGGCGGTGTTCGGATCCCGTGCCGCCACTTCAGCAGTGCCAACCCTCCAGCTTGTAAGGCAGATAACCATAGGAGAGTTTTTCGAGCGAATCGAAATCATCCCGGTATCTTTATGGCTGCTCAACAGCGGTGTGAACATAGGAGCATTCATTTGGGCCTCGTCCCTGGGGCTTGCCCAGCTGTTCAACCTCAACCGGTTTGAGCCCCTCACCTACCCCATTGGAGGCTTGGCCGTGCTGCTGGGCATGGTGCTTTTCAAGAACTACGTTGAGCAAGTCCGGTATCTGATAGGTCTTCAGCCCATACTGGTTCCGTTGGTGGTGTTGGGGGTTTACCTGTTGCTTTATGCCGGTTTCATCTTCAAGAGACTGTGGTTTCCCAAACGGACTAACTCCGGAGCACCTGCGGCCTTGGAGGCAGACCCTGATGATACCAAATAGGTGGCTTGTGCACATGACCGCATGTCTTGTCACGATCACCTTAGTAATGACGGTTACCTCAGGTTGCTGGAGCCGGAAGGAAATAGAAGACCTGGCGTTCGTAATGGCCATGGGGGTGGACAGGTCACCGTCAGGCAACATACAAATGACGGCCCAGTTTGCCAAACCGGGGGCCATGGGCGGAGCACAAGACCAGGCTTCACAGGAAAAACCGTTTTGGGTAGCGACCACTGAAGGAGACACCATGTTCGAAGCTTTCCGGAAGCTGGGCTACCTTTCCCCGAAACGGCCATACTTACCTCACAACGATTTTTATCTTTTCGGCGAGGACATTTTCAGAGAATTCGGGCTCAAACCGTTCCTAGACTTCATTATCAGAGATACTGAGCCACGGTTGTCGGCACGCATAGGCGTGGTCAGAAGCACATCTGCGAAGGACTTCCTACAGGCTGAGTTCGAGGGAATGCCCCTGTCATCTGAGGCGCTGCGGGGGATCATGAACCATCTGATGAACGCCTGGGGCACGATTCCTGATATCACCATAAGGGAATTCGTAGACAGGATGGAAAGCGAGGGCATAGAACCTATTGCCATGGGAGCTGAGCTCATTCCCCTTGCCCCTGATGTTGAAATAGAAGGGGATCCAACCCGGGAACAAATCAAAGCCACTGCAACCCTAGGGGGGGCCGCAGTGTTCAAAGGAGACTATCTGGTAGGCTGGCTGGACGGCTTCGAAACCAGGGGGCTCAACTGGATACTGGGCAAGGTCAAGAACACCGTGGTTGAGTTTCCTCACCCAGGCCATGAGGATAAGATAGTCAGCGTGGGAATCCTGAGGGCAACCGGCAAGTTCAAAGTAGAGGCAGAGGGCAATAGAGTACGGGCATCAATCGAGGTAAACGCTGTGGGGAACCTGGGATGCGTTCAAGAACCAGTGGATCTCATGAAGGAACCGGAGCTTTGGACCAAGCTCGAAGCAGGTGCCCAAAGCACGATCGAAGACGAGATTTCACGGGCGGTTGCTACTCTACAGCGGTTAGGGTCAGACGCGGTGGGGTTCGGCCAGTACATCTTCAGGCGAAACCCAAGACAATGGGCGACTCTCAGAGAACGCTGGGACGAGATTTTCCCCGCCATTGAGGTAAGCACAAGTGTCAAGGTGCACCTTAGGGAAATGGGAGTGATACTCAAAAGCACTGAGAGCAGGTGAACTTCCAATATGTCTTGATCACAAGTCGCAACTGAAAGGTCAACACCGGTAAGGAGAACACGGTTTGAACATTACCTATATGGCGCTTCTGGTAGCAGCTCTGATCATAATGTTCCTGTACGAAGTACCCGCCATGGTCCGACAAAACCACCGGCGGGACCTGGCGGTGTTTTCAGTCTTGAGCCTATTCGTTTTCGCCTTGTGTTTGATTACGCTGATGGATGTCAATGTACCGAGTTTTCTTGAAGCAATGGGAGCAGTGTTAGACGCGTTCTTGGGCTTGTTGGGACGGCCTTAGATGTCTGGTCTCACAGTCACCAACTGCTCCTCACCCGGTGGCTCCCCATCGGGTCGCTCCCTATCGGGTTGCTCCTTCCGTTGCCCCTTCCCCGGAGCGAGCTTCGAAACAAGCATACCCGCGAGAATCAGAGCAGCTCCTGTGTACTCCCGGGGTGAAAGGGTTTCACCGAGAATAAGCCACGAGAACAACGCTCCGAATACCGGCTCGCCTGTGTAGATGACGGCAGCATGGGTAGGGGAAGTATACCTCTGAACGGAGGACTGTATCATAATACCGAAGGCTGAAGCCACGATGCCGCAATATAGAATGGCGCCCCAAGCTTGCCTTGGGATGACCAGAGGCCGCTCAAACAGTATCGCCGCCACGAAAGCGCCCACACACACAGTGGTCACCTGGACGGCCGAGAAAACCACGGGGGCGTTGCGTTTTGAATGTACGCCTACAAGCAATATGTGGGCGGCATATCCACAGGCTCCCAGGAAGACAAGCAGGTCTCCCCGCTGAACCGTAAACGGGAGAGTCAGGGACATGAATCCCAGGCCAGACGCCGCCAGAATCACACCTATGCTTGTGTTTGTATCGGGAGCTATCTTGAACAGGATCGCAGAGACCACAGGCACTATGACCACGGACATCCCGACGATAAAGGCGGCTTTGCCTGCAGGCACAGTCAGCATCCCGAAAGTCTGGAAGCAGTAGGCGAACAGCAAGACCATACCGGTGATCACGCAGCCGCTCAAGGTTGCTGTGCATGACCCTTGACGCAACCCCGAGGGTGACACCGGAGGGGGCTCCTGACGTGAGCCCAGCCTGAACAAATGCCTGGCTCCCAGGTACAACAACAAGGCGCAATCCGCGGTAAGGAATCGAACTGCCAAGAAGGTAAAAGGCCTTATCGATGAGATCGTGTCTTTTACAACGGGAAACGTGCTGCCCCATATGGCTGTCGCCAAGAGCAACAACAGATCGGCAACGGTTTGCGTCATATGCATTACTCCATTCATAACTGCGTTTGGAACCTTGTCTGACAGTGCTTCAACAAAGCAGGCCTTCCTTCAGCCCTGGCCTCGGGCCACCGTATGCCCACCGCTCAACTGTTGCCGCTTCCCCGGCGCGATTTCTGAAACAAGCATACCCGCCAGGATCAATACCGCACCTACGGCCTCCCGTGGGCTTAGCACTTCACCCAGCATGAGCCATCCGAAAAACGCCGCAAACACAGGCTCAGCCGAATAAATCAGTGCAGCATGGGTTGCAGAAGTGTATTTCTGTACAGTGGATTGTACCAACACAGTCACCGCCGTAGCCACTATGCCTGTATAGATAATGGCTCCCCAGGCTTCCCTTGGGACCACGAGCGGCTGCTCCAAGCACAAAGCTGCCACCAGGGAACCTACCGCTACGATCATCAGCTGGATTGCGGCAAAAATCGCTGGGTCACCGTGTTTCGAATGTATCCCGACGAGAAGAATGTGTGCAGCAAACCCGATTGCGCACAAGAAGATGAGCACATCGCCTGTTTCCACCCTAAATGGCAGGGTGAGGGACATAACTCCCAGCCCTATGGTAGCCAAGAACACTCCGATGGCGGCGTTGATTTCAGGAACCACTCTGAGCAACACGGCTGATCCAACAGGGACCAGCACCACCGACAGTCCGGTTATAAAGGCAGCTTTGCCTGCCGCAACGGTCAGCAGCCCGATGGTCTGGGTGGCATAAGCCAGAAATAGGGTGACTCCCGTGATTACGGCACCGTTTACGAGAACCTTGCGAGTCCGGAAACAGTCCAGGGCCCCTCCAACAGCATCAGACACACCGCCAGCAGCATGGTCAAAATGTCCATCTGCTTCGCCCCGTGTCCGGTTAGAACGCCACATGCGCCTGAGAGCCAGCCAGAACAGCAAAGCAAAGCTGCCCACAAAGAATCTTACTGCCAGGAAAGTAAACGGCTTAATGGATACAGTTGCTTCTTTTACTATAACGAAAGTTGTACCCCAGATAATCGTGATCAGGAGCAACAACAGATCTGCGACCACTTGCGACATGTACCCTACTCCATTCCAAAACGTAATAAAACCGGTGCAGGCTGTTGCGGGCTAAGTTCCACAGCAAAGCCTATGTACCAACTGCCCTGCAAAGGATGCGGATCGTACTCAATTCAAACACTTACAAGTAATACTGTCCTGTAAATACCAGGGTGGCCGGCCCTGTCTGCCACACGTGGCCGTCGTGCTTCCACTCAACCACGAGAGTGCCGCCCTGCAAATTCACCGTTACGGGCACACCCCTGTCAACCTTTCCGTTGAGGATTGATGCAACGACCGACGCGGAAGACCCCGTACCTGAAGCCAGGGTAACACCTGAGCCCCTCTCCCAAATGCGCATGTCTATTTCATTCCTTGATTTCACTGCTACAAACTCAATGTTGGCGCGCTCGGGAAAAATAGGATGGAATTCCAATTTGGGCCCGATCTTTTCCAGTTCTACTTTCCACACATCATCAACGAAAAACACACAATGAGGGTTGCCCATGGACACGCAAGTTCCATAAAGCACCTTCCCCTCAAGTTCGATGGGCTCATTCACCACCGGCTCAGGCCCATCCAGCTTTGCCAGGGGGATTTGAGCTCTGTTGAGGCGGGGAATGCCCATGTCCACAGAAATCGTCTCCACTATCCCGTCTTTCACAGTAAGGTGAGGCTTTATAAGGCCTGCCTTGGTTTCCACTACCAGGGAGGTCTTGTCCGTCAGCTTGTTCTCATACACGTACTTGGCGAAACAACGCATTCCATTGCCGCACATTTCACCTTCCAACCCGTCTGCATTAAAGAAAACCATCCTGAAATCAGCTATGTCTGAGGGTTCTACGAGAATCAAGCCGTCAGACCCTACTCCAAAGTGACGGTCTGACATCCGGCGCGCCAACTCCGGCCAATCGTGTTCGTGGGGGTATGAAAACCTGTCGACATATATGTAGTCGTTACCTAATCCGTGCATTTTTGTGAAAGGGATTGTTTTCACTGTATCATCCTCCCTGAAGTGTTTGTGGGTTCCGGCCATTCTGTGGTTGAAGGCCATTACCCCAATTGTAACCTATGGTGGACTCTCTTGCACACGATCCTGGCACGATTTGGTGTCCTGCTTGTTGCCATCTGTGGCAAGAAACTCTCCTGACGCCATTATGTGACGGACTTGGAAATGGCCATCTAGCAGGAGTTTTGTATCCCGTATCGAATAGATTACTGGAGAGATCCCATCAGGACTTATTTCCTGTCGGCCCTTTTGATATTGGAGATTTCGGAGGAGAGCCGGTGGTAAGATTTTTACTTTCTCAGGGAAAACCGTTCTTGGCAGCCGTGCTTGCGCTGACTGTGCTGGCTGCGATAATCCATTTCGGCCGGCACGTAAGCCCACGGTATCAAGGCATGTCACACAACTCCCAAGATGATCAGGATAATCAGGCCGGTGAAAGCGGCACCCATGAGGTCGCAGGAGTTGCCTCCGGGCCTGATTACCTGACTCCTCAACATTTTGACTTCCTCATCGAAGACGAATTGGCCTGGCTTGTGAGCTGCAGGTTGCCGAACGGCGCCTTTACCCAGTCACCAGGAGGCAATACTGTAATCCCGTATTTCCCAAACCTCGCGGCAAGAACCCTTGTCGTCAGTAACCCCGAAGTAGTAAGGGACTACATTTTGTGGTACCTATCCAGCCTCAACAAACCGGACCGGTGGGGTCTCTCAGGCACTATATGCGACTTCAGGGTAGAGTATTTGCCGCCTGGCGACACATCCGGCATTGCGGGTGACCTCACAAAGATAATGATGGTACCCACCGCCAACTACGATTCGGCAGACAGCTATGCCGCCACGTTCCTGTCGCTTGTAGCAGCCTACTATTTCAAAACCGGCGACAGAGAACTCATCCGTGCCAACTTCCACGATATCAGCTTGGTGGCAAATGTGGTGGTAGAGCTACAAGATGAAGACGGGCTCGTATTTGTCAAACCAGGTTCACGCACCAAGTATCTCATGGATAACGCCGAAAACTATCGCGGGCTATTGGATTGGTCTCAAGTTCTGCTTGAAGAGGGTTACCTTGATGAAGCAAATCGCTTGAAGCGTGTTGCAACCAGGATAAAAGAGGGCATTTTTGACGTGCTTTACGACCCCGAAAGGGGAGGTTTCGCCTGGTCATTATCACCCATCTGGAAGCGGTTTCCCAGGGACAGAAAATGGTATCCTGACGGAGTGTCACAGCTGTACCTCGTGACCTGCGGGCTGGTGTCTCCGGATGATCCCGAAGCGCATGCCATATGGCACACATTTGTGCAAAACTTCCCTGAGTGGCAGGCAGGCGTAAAGAAGGACAGATTTCCCTGGACCAACGTGGCGGTTGCCTCGCTTATGATGGGAGACCGGGACAAAGCCCTGGAGTTTGTGGACTGGGTCAATCAAAAATACTTGCTCAACAGCCGCCCGTATCCGTGGTATATCCTTGAATCTGCATATCTCGTAACTTTGCTTGAACTTGCAGTAACATCCAGCACGAGGCAATGACACAATGAACTCGCATGTGCGCGTTAGGCTTCATCAAGCTATTGACCGTTTCAGCAACTACCCGATGCAACTACTCGATGAGTCCAAGGTGTCGGAGAATCCGGGCAATCCCTTCGGCATCGCGGTAGCCTGCAAGACTGGCTTTGGCGTTGCCAGATTCGTCCAAGAATATCAGCATGGGTACCCCGCGGATGCCATACTCTGAAGCCTCATCAGGATAGCGTTCGGCGTTTATCTTGACGATGAAGATCTCTTCTCCGTACTTTGCCTTGAGTTCCTCAAGCTCAGGCTCGATCATCACGCAGTACGGACAGGAGTTTGTGTAGAACTCTAAGATGCCGCGTTTATCCCCAGTGAGATATGCAGTAAGATCTTCAGGCGCTATGTCCTCAATGGTTGTTTCACCTGAGTCCGATTCCGGAACCCGCGACATATTCCAGTACCATCCCGCTGCTACCAATAGCACCAGGGCCAGAGCCACGATTCTGAAATACCTGTTGCCGGCCAAGGCGGCTGAAGGATTTGCGTTCATTGACACGTCCTCCCCCCCCGGGTGTGATAAGAGGTAAGCATCACTTCAAATAGGCCGCTACAAGTAAGGCCTCACCATCAGATAAACCCCGAACCCGGCAATTATCACTCCGCCGGCTTTCCTAAGTATGTCAAGCAGCAGGGTGTTTCGCTCACTTTCGAGAAACTCAGTAAATTGGGTAGCAAAAAGCCCTGCAAAAAGTACCAACACAGATTGGCCCAACGAGTATGCCAAAAGCAGCAAGCCGCCTCTTATCACGGAACCGGTTGACGCGACTATGGTAAGGATAGCTATGAGCGCAGGGGTTGAGCATGGAGATGCCGACAGCCCGTAAAGCATCCCAAGGCCGATGGATCTCAGGGACGCCCCGACACAGCCTTTCTGGCGGATGTCCCCTGATACGGCTGCTTGGGATACATCATCGCCATCTTCGTCAAGCAAAGCTTCCAAAGGGATGCTGGCATCGCAGGTTTTCGAGGAACCGAACATTTCTAAATACGACAATCCGGCAATTACGAAGGCAATTCCGGCAATCCACCTAATCCAGGGGGCTGCAAACAGCAGGGATTTCCCAAGGAGTCCGGCGACCATCCCTGTTACCGAAAGGGCTATCGTCATCCCCAGTACAAACAGGGCAGTCTGACGCTTACGCGTCTCAGGACGGGCACCGGCGATATGGGCCACCATCAGGGGGACGGCAGACATGGCACATGGGCTTGCTGAAGCCAGGATTCCTGCCACAACAGCAAACACCGGCCCAAGGAAAGGATTACTTAAACCCTGGAGAATTAAGTCCACTGTGCTCCCTCCCCGCTAATCAATGGTCGCGAAAGCAGAAGCTTAATCTATCGCCCCGAGCATTCCCAAAGGTTTATTAGAGTTTACCAGCTTCACGCAGCAGGTTATAGCTGCCTGGCTCACTTTACAGAGGTAGACATGAAAGGCACCATAGGATCAGTAATCAGGGCTGACAATAATATCAAGAAGTAAATGAATAGTTGAAGAGAGAGGTACAAAGCAGACAACCAGGCATAGTACCAACATAGCGCGTTGTCGGGATACTTAGCCAAAACCATTTGAGATCTGATGCATCATGTAAGTGATCGTGGTTAGACTCTATGTGGAACCCCAACATTTCGCCTGTAGATCTTTCCATGTCCTCGGCATACTCAGATAGAGTGACAGGTACTAACGTCATGCATTGGTCTTCTATATACTGTTCTTCTCTAACCTAATAGCTTGCATGCTTACCGAGCATGCACTCACCTCTCCTTCATTGTTGACAGCAAAATCAAACGGTTCCCCAGAAAGCTTGGCTCCGGGGAACCGTGATTGTCCGAACCGGGCGCCCGAACCGGGCAAGTGGCCGTTTCAACCTACCTTATCCGGCCATTCACAAAATCTTGCTCAGGAAAGCTTTGGTTCTCTCATGCTTTGGATTGCTGAAAAACTCAGCAGGCTCTCCTTCCTCGATTATCAGTCCTTCGTCCATGAGTACAATCCTGTCCGCCACTTCTCTGGCAAATCCCATCTCATGGCTTACGACAAGCATGGTCATGCCATCAAGCGCAAGTTCTCTCATAACCATGAGCACCTCGCCAATCATTTCAGGGTCCAGCGCAGAAGTGGGTTCGTCAAACAGCATCAGCTTGGGCTTCATGGCCAGCGCCCGTGCAATCGCCACCCTTTGCTGCTGCCCGCCTGAAAGCTGGTGGGGATATGAGGACTCTTTGTCGGCAAGGCCGACCTTCCTCAGCAGTTCCCTGGCCAGTTCCTCGGCGTCTGCCTGAGGCATGTTCAACACTTTGACCGGCGCAAGGCATATGTTCTGAAGCACCGTAAGGTGAGGAAACAGGTTGAACTGCTGGAACACCATCCCTACACTCTGGCGTATCAGGTTTATGTCAACGCTTCCGTCGTCCAGGTTCACGCCGCCGATGTGGATCTCACCTGAGCTGGGCTGTTCCAGGTGGTTTATGCAGCGCAAAAAGGTGCTCTTACCCGATCCGCTGGGCCCGATTATCACCACTACCTCGCCTTTCTTTACCTCAAGATCTATGCCCCGGAGCACGTGGAGGTCGCCGAAACTCTTGTGGAGCTGCTTAACTTCGACCACTGGCCTTGAGCCTCCCTTCTACCCGCCCTAACAACCTGCTAAAGGTAAAGGTCATTGCAAGGTATATCAGAGCTGCCGTGAAGTAAGCTTCAAAGGGCCGGAAACTCCGGCCGGCCATCATCTTCGCCCGCATCATCAGGTCTTCCATACCGATCACGGACACAAGAGATGACTCTTTGAGCAGGGTGATGAATTCGTTGCCCATGGGAGGGATCACCCGCCTGATAGTCTGAGGCAGAATCACATACCGCATGGCCTGGCCATAGGTCATCCCTAGCGATCTGGCAGCTTCCATCTGCCCGGCCTCGATTGACTCGATTCCACTCCTGTAAATCTCTGCCATGTAGGCTGAAGAATTCAGGGTAAGGGCGATGAGGGCGTCAACGAAGCCTACCGGCTTGTAACCAAATATCTGGGGCAAGCCAAAATGCACCAGATAAATCTGGGCAAGCAGAGGTGTACCCCTTATGAAATCTATATATATCTGACATGGAATCCGGATGAACCTGTTCTCGCTGATCCGGCCGAGGGCAATCACCAGGCCGAGCACTATCGCGAGCAAGAACGATATGAAGGTAAACTCAATCGTGATTCCGACCCCTCTTACTAAGAAGGGGAAGTATCTTGCCACCACACTCAAATCCAACTTAATCAGAACAGCTCCCTCCTGTCGTCAATCTCCCCGTCCATGAGGGTCCGCGTATTCACAGGCATGTGTGCCCGTGCCGGCCTGGTGCATCCGGCCCTGCCGATTTCTCAGTCTAACGTTGGTAACCGGTACAGCAAGCTTCACTTGGTTCCGAAATATTTCTCATACAGTTCCTCATACTTGCCGCTTGCCTTGATCGTTGCCAGACCTTTGTTGACCAGCTCGTGGATCTCTTTGTCCTGCTTGCGCATGGCTATGCCGTAATACTCGACAGTAAACGCAGGTTCGGGAATGATTATGTTTGAGTCGGGATTGTTCTTCAGGTACTCCTGAATAACCGGCAAGTCAGAAATAACTGCATCAGACCGCCCACTTTGAGCTCGTTGAACACGTCTGCAGCCTGTTCCAGCCTCTTGATGCTTAGTCCGGGCTTACCCTCTTCCTTGAACTTCTCATCCAGTTTTTGCGCGGCATAGTCTGCTGTGGTGTTGATCTGAACTGCAACTGTCTTTCCGGCCAGGTCATCCAGGGTCTTTATGGGCGAACCTTCTTCTACGCACCACGCCTGGCCTGACTCAAAATATGGGTCTGAGAACTTGACCTCGAGGACCCTTTCGTCAGTAATGGTCATCCCAGATACCACAAGGTCCGCCTCTCCTGTCTGAAGCGCTGCAATCAGGCTGTTCCAGTCCATATTCTTGTACTCAACTTCAAAACCGGCAGCTTCGGCTATGGCATGGATAAGGTCCACGTCAAATCCTGCCGGCTGCCCGGTAGCTTCATCCACATACTCAAACGGAGCAAAAGTGCATTCGCCAACCGCGACAAGTTTCATGGCTGGAGCTTCCTGCTCGCCATTACCGTCAGTAGCTTCCGGGCCGGACTCCTGAGTACACCCGGCCATAAGCGACAGCATCATGATGACAATCAGAGGTATAACCGCAAAGCGTTTTTTCATCCCAGTCTCTCCTTTTAGTGATTTGAGTCAAAATTCGCGAAACCTCAAAAGCAACAGCCAACCGTCTCAGATCCCTAAATGCGAAAGCCAGACGCCGGTTACGCCGGCGCGTGACAAGTCGTTGACTCCTACGGACAGCCTGCTTCACCGAGTACAGGCCAACTCACCCATCACCTCCTCCCCACACTCCTACGCATAACGAACTTGCGTACACTTGAGAACAAGTAGGTCATCGGTGCAAGTTTGATGCATTATCTTAAAGTGTGTTGTATGTTTATACATCGCAATGAGGGTATTATAACATGTGGTTTGGAACATGATAACACTTATCCCATACAATCTTCAGCTAAAGTCCCCCGATTCTTCCTATTATTAGGTGCCCCTCCGTTGTATGCCCTATGGGATTCGGGCTCCTATGGCCCTCTTCTTGGTTTGCCTTCCGGGAGGCTGCTGAACCGTGAAGCCGGTATCCATGACGGCAAATCTCAGCCGGTACTGGCAGCGGCATTATGCATACACCTCAGAGCTCTCGTTTACATAAACTGCAATGATAACAAACTCTTAAGATGAGGAGGACCTGCATATGCGAAGACAATTACCAGGCAGTCACAAGCCTTTCAGGCTTATTCGCGACTCAGACCGGGAACTCGCACGAGAGCAGGCAAGACGGAGGCTCAGGCGTCAGCCACCGCAGGCTGAAGATACACCGATTGACGATGAGCTCACGTCGCCTGCAGGCCGGACTGGAATCCAATCTATTGCCTCAACTGCTGACCGGTTAGCCAGAACTGCATCCGGAAGCGACTGCTGCCGTATCGATCCAGGTGACCTTTCTGCACCCACGGTTCTGCACCAATCCAGCCCTGACGAGGGTTCCATGGAGAACCGGGATAAAGAAGCCTCGTCCCTTACACAAGCTGCTCAAAGTGGCTCAGGCTGGCCGTTTGAAGGCGGAGAACCCGAAGCAACCCATGTTGCAAGCCAGACTGCGCCAGATACACCTTCCAGTCTGATTTTCGGAGAACTTGCTACAGCGTACGTGCCCTGCCAGATGTTTGGCCAGACACTCAGCCTCCGGGATGCACTCAGGACGGGAACGCTTTTCCCGGAACTGGTAAGAAACGTGCCGCTTTATCAGAAGCCACCAGGCACATAAGGAGGGTTTGCGATGGATGCGCGACAGAAAGAAATGCTTCTTAGGCTGATGGAACTTCAATTCGCCGCTACCGAACTTAACCTGTACTTGGATACACATCCCGATGACACGAGGGCACTCCAGGAATTCAGGATGAGGTCACAGGAACTTATGAGTGCCAAGATGGAATATGAGCGGATCTACGGCCCGCTGCTCAATTTCGGCCTGGGAATGACAGGACGTACCTGGCAATGGATCCAGGACCCGTGGCCATGGGAAGTAAACTGGAGAAGGAGTTGAATAGACATGTGGGTTTACCAAAAGATGCTCCAATACCCGGCCAGGGTTAGATCTACCAACCCTAGGCTGGCAAAAGCTGTGATCACACAATACGGAGGCCCCGACGGCGAACTCGCGGCCTCTTTGAGATACCTGACCCAAAGATACACAATGCCCATCCCCGAAGCGAAGGCTGCTTTGACCGACATCGGCACCGAAGAACTTGCCCATATGGAGATAGTTGCAACCCTGGTATACAACTTGATAAGGGACGCCAGCATAGCAGACATAAAGCGGGCGGGACTGGACGGGTACTATGCCGATCACGACAAGGCCCTCTATTTTGTTAACGCCGAAGGAGCACCCTGGGTAGCTTCGTATATCCAATCAAAAGGCGATCCCATTACCGACATTCACGAGAACATGGCAGCAGAACAAAAAGCAAGATCCACCTACGAGTACCTGATACAGCTCTCAGACGATCCGGATGTAACCGATACCCTGCGGTTCCTGTGGCAAAGGGAGATCGTCCACTTCCAAAGATTCGGAGAAATACTCAACTTGCTCCACGACTACTATGGAAGAGAGCGTGTGTTCCACATGAAGGGTTGGGATCCCCAGAGAATACCTGCTGTGGAGAAATAACTCCTGAAAGCGACGGCATGCATATCGGTTGAACCAAACGGAAAGCAGGGGTTCTTGCATGGCAAGACCACCGGAATGGGCGAAGTAAGCTGGCCGGCGGATCACCGGTTGGAGTTCTTGCATGCCAAGAACCCCAAAGGGCATTGAACCTATTCTCAGACGAAGTGCACAATAAAACAAGCGGCACGGGGAATGATCTTCGTATGAGAAACTATGAGGAGCAATGTCCACATGATGAACTGGATTCTCATGAAGCTCATGAACCCATTGGCGGACAACTTCACCCGCGCGATACTAAACCAGGACTACCCAACCAATCCGGCTGAAATCATAACCGTCGCAGACAAACTGGGTCCGCGGGCAATAATTGAGGCCGGTATGCGGGCTCAAACGGGTAAGGCACTCCAGAGGCCCTTCGGAAGCCCGGTGGTACGCTCACCCTGGGACCAGATTTTACTCAATTCAAGGCAACTGTTCCAACTGCCCACAGAAACCCTTGACGAGATCAGCACCGTTACCGTGATCGGCAAGGCGGCAAAGAAGCCCCTGAAACTTGACATACCCATAATGATAACGGGTATGTCTTACGGAGGTTCCCTCAGCCTCAAGATGAAAATGGCCCTGGCAGAGGGTTCGGCAATGGCAGGCACTTCTACCAACACAGGTGAATCTGCTGTGGCACCCGAAACACGTGCACTCGCCAAATATTTGGTAGGCCAGTACAACAGAGGCGGATGGCTGTCATCCCGGGAACAGCTAGACTTATTGGATGCCATTGAGGTCCAGCTCGGCCAGGGCGCCTTTGGCGGCGCGGTTGAATCTACCATGCAAAGCGGCAGTACAGGGGAACACCTGAGGGAAACGTGGCATCTCCAAGAAGGCGAAGATGCTACAGTGCGGGCCCGCATGCCTGGCGTTTCCTCACCCAGGGATATCATAGACTTGGTCAACAAGCTCAAGTCTGAACACGACGTACCTGTAGGCGTGAAAATAGCTGCCAGCGATTTCATCGAGCAGGATCTCCAGGTAATTGCCGATACCCAGGCGGATTTCATCGTAATCGACGGGGCTGAAGGCGGAACCGCAGTGGCACCACCTACCCTCGAAGACGACGTGGGGCTCCCAACTCTATACGGCCTTGTGCGTACCGTTGATTGGCTGGAAGAACACAGAATCCGCGACCGCTTCAGTATCATTGCAGCAGGCGGACTGTGCACTCCTGGCCACTTTCTCAAGGCGCTGGCTGTTGGCGCAGACGCTGTATATATAGGAACAATTGCGGTGCTGGCCGCTGTACATACCCAGGTAGCTAAAGTCATACCTGAGGCTGTGCCCGCACAGTTAGTGCTCTATGATGGCAAGTACACCGACAAGTTGGATGCAAAGCAGGTCGCAACCAGTTTGGCCAACTTCCTAAACTCGTGCACAGAAGAAATCAAACTCGCACTTCAAGCGCTGGGGAAGAAATCCGTCAGCGAGCTTTCACGTGAAGACCTGGTGACGACCAATAAGGACCTGGCTGAGTTCATGAACATACGATATGCAGGAAGTCCCCGGATGCAGTAACGAATACCGGTGTTACAAGAACCAGGATATGGGGCGAAATGGTGCATTGTGTGTACCATCGAAGCGAAGCAGACTCTGGCCAATGACACCGCTAGGTTGGCTAGGTTGGTACACTACATGTACCAGAAAAGCATTCTTATGCAGGAACCCTAAACGATATCACCTGGCTCATCGGTGGTCTCTGCAGTCTGCATGGTCTCAGAAAGAATGCTTTTTGCCACTTCCGCGTCTTTCTCAGGCACAAGAACCTTAATCGGCATCAAACCCGGATATACACTTGAAGGCAGTGACGAGCGGAACAACACCTCTATACCGTAGGACTCAAGCGCCGAGCGGACCAGCTCCCTCTCCAATTCCGTCGTCACTGTGCCTATTCTTATTAATCTTTCACCGGCCATAGAATCAGCCCCTACGTCCCTATTCCTTGTCCAGCACACCACCGGTACCGCTAGACATTCTCCTATTACTCATTGTAATACCGTTCTCTCGAAGCAGGCAAGAGTTCCTCTACTGGGATGCCGTTTACCAGTAGCATACCATCTGATGGATAGAGCATGCCGCTTACCAGTTTGACAAAGGTGGTCTTACCGGCACCATTCTCGCCAACGAGTGCAACCTTTTCGCCTCGCTGTATAGTGAGGTCTATGCTCCTGAGCACATACTGATCTGTGAGGGGATACCGGTAGCTCAGTTTCTTGGCCTCGACCGTATCAACACTCAAATAAAACCTGGAACATCAATGCGCTGCCAATAATGGTTATTCCTTTCACTTCCGGTCAAGAGGGCTATGAGACACCAACTGCCCTTCTATCGCCGGTACAAGTCAACCTTCCAGCAGCAGGAATTTTCATGCATAAACAAGAAATAGACGTGCATGAACCACAAATACGGCTGATGGCACAGCGGCAAGCCGGCAAGAATGGAGGCCTCTCACATGATCAAACAACTTCGTGCCACAGGTGCTTTCGCCGAGCGCAAGAACCAACTGATTGAACTTACAAGCGAAGCAGGAGGACAATGGGGAGTAGTAATCGAAGCTTTGGACGGAGAAGACAGTATCCATCTAAATGACGCAGAGCCCTTCCATGCAGCCTCTGTCATCAAGATCCCGATCATGATGACAGCTTTTCACGAAGCCAGGGAAGGCAGAATCCGTTTCGACGATACTGTCATCCTGAGAAGCCAGGACAAAGTAGGTGGCTGCGGTGTCCTGAAGGAGCTCCATTCAGGACTGGAGCTAACCCTGCTTGATGCGATTAACCTCATGATAGTGGTCAGCGACAACACAGCTACCAACATCGTCATAGATGCAGTAGGCAAGGAAGTAATAAACCGGTACATGGTGAGCAAAGGATGCACCGGAAGCAGGTTGGAATCTCATCTCATGAGGCCCAAGCCCAGAGGCCCTTGGAACACAATTACGGCCAAGGACATAGCACTGCTTATAAGGGGACTCGCAGAGAGGATCATCGAAAATCCTGGCGACTGTGACTCGATGGTGGGCATCATGGGAAGGCAGCAATACAGGCAGAAACTGCCCCGATACCTTCCGAAAGAGGCGGTTTGCGCCAATAAGACCGGCGAGATGACCGGCGTAACCCACGATACAGGAATCATCACCGGCCCAAAAGCCAAGTTCGTTATCGTGTGCCTGTCTCAAGAGTTGGAAGATACCAATGTAGGCATCGACGTGATCGGAAAAATAGCAAAATGGGCTTATGATATATTGTCTGCGCGATAGGTCCGTCGCCGGTACAAGCGCGCTGCTAAGACAAAAACGCTGCCAAGGTATAGGAGCGGCTGCCGTGATGTAAGCACGTTAACGCAGCGCATACTGACTCGTCGTGTTGTGTTGTCTTGCATAGGTTCCGTAAACGGCGGCCGGAACCAGACTGCTTGCTGCCACCCTGTGCCCGCCGGGGCAAAAGCCGGCCGCCAAAATGTCATCTTTCCCATCCTCTGAAAACAGGTAAATCCTGCAGATAGATAAGGTCGCCTGCATAGCCCGATCCTTCCTTGAGAACCGCTGCTTTGCAGACTATTTGAGCGCCCGCCTTTTCCATGAGCATTTCAACAGCTTCCATGCTACCCCCTGTTGACACCACATCGTCAACCACGACTACCCGCTTGCCCTTGATTCTGGCTGCATCTACCCCGTCGAGCACAAGGGTTTGCGCTCCCTGGGTAGTTATCGACTCCGCCCGGACTACGAGAGGGTGCTGCATGTATGATTTCACGCTTTTCCTGCACACGATATACCGCCGGCGGCCTAATATGGTGGACAACGCGTGAAGCAGAGGAACCGCTTTCGCCTCGGGCCCTACCAGGAAGTCAAAATCATAGCCCGCAAGTTCCGCTGCCAAAGCTCCTGCACAAACATTCACCAGTTGCGTGTCGCCCAGCATCACGAAAGATGCAATCCATAGATCAGGCTTAACCTGGATAACAGGAAGGTTTCTTTTCAGCCCGCAAACTTCGAGTTCATAGTGGGTTTGACCTGTATATCTCACTCTTGCCGCCTCCGTTAGTTGCGATGATTATACTGGCGTCTCCCAGCCCGGTTGACGTTACAGATAGCCGATGCTCCAGCACCTACTATGATTATGCCTGGCCATCATAGCGTGTTTTGTCACCGGGGTTTCAGATGTAGTTGCGTTGAGCTTTCTCCAGTTCTTGCATTACCTGCTGCTTGAGTTCCTCAGGTTCAATCACCCGGGCATGGCTGCCGAAGCTCATCACCCAACGCATAATCTCGCCCAAACTCCCTGTGGTGAGCGTCATCCTGAGATTGCCGTCAGAAAGCGTTTCGAGTTCCTGGCTGTGGTGCCACTGTCTGTTGCAGACATACGGAACCTGGCTTGAATCGAACTCTATGACTACCTGCGTGGGAGTGCCCCGTTCTATAATCCAGCTGTAACCTAGGTATTCGGTTATTGAGAACTTCGCGGGAATCTCGAAACGCTCATTCGTTACTGAAAGGGATTCCATCCTGTCTAAAGCAAAGGTGCGGACTTCCCGCCTTTTCTGGCAATA
>JAAZEL010000012.1 GCA_012512325.1 Candidatus Fermentithermobacillaceae bacterium
ATTATGGTGAGAGCGTTGCGCAACTGCAACGGATGCTTCTGGCTGCAGGCTTTGATCCCGGGCCCGTGGACGGCATTTTTGGTCCGCGGACCCAGGCGGCCACAATGGCGTTCCAAGAGAGCGCAGGCCTGGTGATTGACGGAATTGTAGGCCCTCAGACCTGGGGCGCTCTTAATCGCCTGGGAGGGGTTTCAAGGGGGACAGGCCCCCTTAGAGGGAGGGTCATCGTAATAGACCCCGGACACGGCGGCCCCGAACCCGGTGCCATATCTTACTGGGGCGACAAAGAGAAACACTTCACTCTTGGTATTGCGACCAAGACCAGGCGTTACCTGGAAGACCAGGGTGCCGTGGTGGTCATGACCAGGTACGGTGACTATTCTCCTGGGAGCGATTGGTCGCCCCGTCCCGACGAGTTGCTGGCCAGGGTATCCATAGCCAATTCCAGGGGCGCCGATCTGTTTCTGAGCATACATATCAACGCATATCCCAAGGACCCGGGCGTATCAGGAGTAATGGGTTTCTACAGAGCAGGCTCGTGGGAGTCCCAACGCCTTGCCAGGACCCTTGCTTCCAACGTATCGGCTTCCGCAGGCCTGAGGTACATCGACACCCAGGTTGGCCCGTATTACGTGCTCAACAATACTTACATGCCGGCGGCTCTCATGGAAATAGGTTTTGTGACGAACTGGAACGATGTGAACCTCTTACGGCAAGACTGGTTCCAGGACGCCGTCGCAAAGGGCCTGGCAAGGGGAGTGAGGGAGTTTCTCCTCCGCTGACATGGCCAAGCTGAACCCGGTACCCGCGACATCCGGGTACCGGTTGCTTCATTAACCCTCATCAGGTAAATGGAGGCGCCCTTGGCAAGGGCCGACTGCTCAGCCCATGTATTACCTTATGAGCCTCCCCCCCGTGATTGGTATACTTATGTCAGCTATACGTTATGTCAACTATACGCGGTTTAGGAGGCGGGCCGGAAGATATGGCCATGGGAAACATCCGTTGGAAATACGTACTCCTGTGGGCTTTGGCGGCGTTGTCCGTGCTGAGCCTGGGCAGTTACTGCTATAGGGCTTATGCCCTGGAACGTCCCCTTGAGAAGGCACTGGCAGAGGACGCCCAGGTGCTCAGCGCACAGCTTGAGAAGCGTGACGGCAAGACTGCCGTGGTTGTAAGACTCAAGTACGTGGACAACCTTGCCCAGGCTTATTCCCGGGTTGAAGAGGCGGTCAGGGCGTTTCTTGGCGCACGCGATTATGAAATCGTGATCGAGGATAATTCCGACGAGCTCTTGGAGGATGCATACGGGGCCATCCATTTTTACATTGAAGAAGCCAGAATCCGGGGCAACTTCGGTGAGATGGCCCACAGATCCCAGGCAGCCCTTGCGGATACCGGCGTAGAGGACTTCCGGCTCACCGTAGACGAAGGGAAGATTTTCGTTCAGATGCGTTTGGAGGACAAGTATCTCTACCGCGTGAGGGAAGTCAACGGGAAAGGAGGTACAGGGACATGAAACAGAAGGAACTCCTGGTAGGGACGGCCCTTGGGCTCCTGGGATTCCTGATAACCCTCAAGGTTAACGTGTGGCCTGTACTTCTCCTATGCGGGCTCGGGTACTTCCTGTACGCCTCGGGTGGACAAATCAGGGGAATCGGCAAGGGCAGGGTAGGAATGGTCATAGCCGATTCTTCCACTGTCAGGTTTGAAGATATAGGTGGCCAAGACGTTGCCAAGCGGGAACTAATCGAGGCCCTCGAGTTTCTGCGCGACTATGAAAGGGCAAACGCCCTGGGAATTCGTCCCTTGAAAGGAGTGCTTCTGTCAGGCCCTCCGGGCACGGGCAAGACCCTCCTGGCGAAGGCCGCGGCCGGCTATACTGATTCCGTGTTCATCTCAGCTTCAGGCTCTGAGTTCATAGAGGTATACGCAGGGCTTGGCGCACAGCGGATACGGGAGTTGCTTTCAGGGGCAAGGAAGCTGGCCAGGGAGCACCGCAAACAAGGGGCTGTGATATTTATCGATGAAATCGAAGTGCTGGCGGGAAGGCGCGGTGCCCAGGTGGGCCACTTGGAATATGACCAGACCTTGAACCAGCTCCTGGTGGAGATGGATGGGCTGAGGTTCGACTCCGATGTGAGGACCCTGGTGATAGGGGCAACAAACCGGCCGGACTTGCTGGATCCTGCCGTCCTGCGGCCGGGCAGGTTCGACCGTACGGTGAATGTAGGCCTGCCTGACAGGAAGGGGCGACTTGAGATTCTCAAAATCCACCTAAGGAACAAACCCCTTTCAGACAAGGTGAACCTTGAAGATCTGTCCAGGGAAACCTTCGGCCTGTCAGGCGCCCATCTTGAGAGCCTGTGCAATGAGGCTGCCATCAGCACCTTGCGTAGGGGCGGGGAGGCCATAAGCTCTGAGGACCTGGCTGAGGCGCTCAATAAGGTCATCCTCGGGGAGAGGCTTGAGAGACGGCCTTCTGACGAGGAGATGCGGCGCGTGTGCGCCCATGAAGCGGGCCATGCCATTGTGGCGGAGATCGTAAGGCCGGGCTCGGTGGCTCACATCACCGTGTCACCGAGGGGGAATGCCCTCGGGTTCGTGAGGCATTCGCCGGCCGAAGACAGGTATCTTTATCCCAAGGAAGTGCTTGAAGAGGAGATACAGATCCTGCTTGCAGGCGCTGCAGCGGAGCAACTGATGTTCGGCTCAAAGAGCACCGGAGCCGCCAATGACTTCAGAAGAGCTTTGGACATCGCCAAGCGAATCGTGATGTACGGCATGTCGCCCCTGGGGGTCGTGGACAAGGAAACGGCGTCGCCTGACCTACTGGCAAGGGTTACAAATGAGATCATCCAAAACGCAGAGAGATCAGCGGTGATGATCCTGAGCAGGCATCGGGCTGTACTTGAGGGCTTGTGTGAAGAGCTGTTCGAAAAGGAGACGGTTTCGTCGGCTGAGTTCAGAGCTCGCCTCCGGGCACCGGGCAAGGTCGAATGGAAGTGGAGGAAGGTACCCTGCAGGATATACAAGAGGCATTTCCGCCCAAGATAACGCCCATGGAAATGGAGGAAACCACCTGTCCGGAAGAGTAGAATAAGAAGAAGCACATTCACATTAGGGCTGACTTACTCCGGGGGTGGTGCTTTGCAGTCGGAGATCCTTTCCATCGGCACTGAGCTCTTGCTAGGCGAGATCGTAGATACAAACGCCCGATATATCTCGTCAAGATTGAGAGATATCGGAGTGAACGTATACAGAAGAGTGACAGTGGGGGACAACCCTGATCGGCTCTTGACCGCTTTCAAGGAGTCCCTGGGACGATCGGATATCGTCATAGCCACGGGAGGGTTGGGCCCCACTGATGATGATGTGACGGCTAAGTGTCTTGCCTCGGCTTTGGGCCGCGGCCTGTACTTCGATGAAAGTGCATGGGACAGCATACGGCAATCGTACCTCAGGCGTGGGCGGTTGCTTGATGAAACTAGCTCGTCAGCCAGGAAGCAGGCATCTATTATCGAAGGCGGTTTCTTCATTCCAAACCCCGTGGGCACCGCCCCGGGCCAAGGCGTTGAAGTCGACGGCAAGCTGGCCCTGTTGCTTCCGGGCCCTCCTTCTGAAATGCAACCCATGTTCGAAAGCCACGTCATCCCCCTTATCACCAAGAACTTCTCGGGACTTACGCCCATTTATTGCGTCAACCTCAATGTTGCCGGGCTTTGCGAATCAATGGTGGGCGAGCTTCTGGCCGATCTGCTTGAGAGCTCGAACCCTACGGTTGCCCCGTACGCAGATTCAGGTCAGGTGAGAGTCAGGATCGCGGCCCGGGGTGCTGATAAGGGCGAAGCCTTGGCGAAGATTTCAGATGTGGAGAAGGAAGTGCGCCGGAGGCTCAGCCCCTACGTTTACGGCAAGAACGAAGAGACAATTGAGATGGCCATAGGCAGACTGCTTGTCCGGAAAGGCCTTACCCTGGCGGTGGCTGAGTCTGTAACCGGCGGTTTGATCTGCCATCGGATAACCGAGGTACCCGGCAGCTCAAGGTATTTCAAAATGGGCATGGTTGCGTATCACCCTGAGGTGAAGATCTCGACTATGGGCATCCCGCCCCACGCGGTTCACAGGGAAGACGCCGCAAATGAAGAGGTGGCTTCGGGTATGGCCGAGAGTGTCAGGTTGCTTGCCGGCGCCGCAGTGGGGTTGGCCACCACAGGGTTTGCAGGGCCTGAAGGAGGCAGCGACAAGGAGCCGGTGGGTGCGGTATACATAGGGATTAGTCACAAGCGAATCGGAATCACCGCGGAAAGGGTTATTTTCTCCGGATCGAGGTCCAGGATTAAGGTGCTTGCTGCGCAACGCGCCTTGTATCTCCTGTACCGTTTGCTGACGGAACCCGATAAGAACAGGGGATAGTTCAAATGGCAGCAGGGACTTTCAGAGGTTTTGTGTGCGTATCTCTCCCGTCGGATGTAAGGGCGTTCTTGGAGGGGTTCATGGCAGAAGCCAGACGAGGTTTTCCGTCGTTCAGATTTGTGTCCAGTGAAAACCTCCATATTACCCTCGAATTTCTGGGGAACGAGGTCTCCCGGGCCATGGTACCCAGGATCACCCATGTAATACAGGAGTCGGTGGCACATGTAGCCCCTTTTGAACTGTGCCTGGGAACCCCGTCGGCCTTCCCCTCCAGGGGCAGGCCCAGGGTGTTGTACGTGGGGACGGATAAGGGGACAGACCGGCTTGTTGAACTCGCATCAAAGGTAAGATCGGGCCTGGTTACTCTGGGATTTGAGGCGGACAAGCCATTTCAACCCCACATTACCCTGGCCAGAAGGAGGAGGGACCGGCACGAGGGAGAGGGCCCGGACGAACGCGCCCTCTGGGAGAAGGCGTTTTCCCGCCTGCGACAGGGAAGTCTGTGCTGGTGCGTGTCTCAGGTGTTTCTGATGGAGAGCACCTTGACTCCCGCAGGCGCCGTATACAGTGAGTTGGGCCGGATAGCCTTGCCTGAGGGGCGGTAGGCCGAGATTGCTCCTTGTTCTTCCTAATGTTATACTTGTTTGGGAACAGACTGCCAGGGTTTGAGGCGACTCTAAGGAGTGAAATACCATATGTTGGAAAAAGAAAAGGCTCTGGAGTTGGCCGTTGCCCAAATTGAGAAGCAATTTGGCAAAGGGTCAATAATGAGATATGGAGATGCTCCTAAGAAGATGGCGGTGGACGTCATACCAACCGGTGCCCTGGCGCTGGATATTGCCCTTGGAGTAGGGGGCATACCCCGGGGGCGGATCGTGGAGATCTACGGTCCTGAAGGTTCGGGCAAGACGACGGTAGCCTTGCATATTGTCGCAGAAGCGCAAAAGGCCGGGGGAATTGCCGCATTTATTGATGCTGAGCACGCTCTGGACCCGGTGTATGCCGGCAATCTCGGCGTTGACGTTGAAAACCTGCTCATTTCCCAGCCTGACACCGGAGAGCAGGCGCTTGAAATCGTAGAAGCTTTGGTTAGAAGCGGTGCTGTAGATTGCATCGTTGTAGACTCTGTAGCAGCTTTGGCTCCCCGCGCTGAAATCGAAGGCGAAATGGGCGACGCTCATGTAGGGCTTCAAGCACGCCTCATGTCTCAAGCTCTCAGAAAACTCACTGCCGTTGTGTCCAAGTCGAGATCGACTGCGGTTTTCATCAATCAAGTGCGGGAGAAAATCGGGGTGATGTTCGGAAATCCTGAAGTTACCCCTGGCGGAAGGGCTTTGAAGTTCTACGCGTCAGTAAGGCTGGACGTAAGAAGAATTGAGAACCTGAAGCAGGGCACTGAGACAATAGGTGCCAGGACCAGGATAAGGGTTGTGAAGAACAAGTTAGCCCCGCCTTTCAAAGAAGCTGAAGTGGACATAATCTTCGGACAGGGGATTTCCAAGGAAGGTTCCCTATTGGATGTAGGTGTTGAGACAGGTATCTTGACAAGGACGGGGACCTGGTATTCTTACGGGGACGTACGCCTCGGCCAGGGGAAGGAAAATGCCAGACAGTTCCTGAGAGACAATCCTGAAATCAGCCAAGAGGTGGAAGAGAGGATCAGGGCTTTGCTGAACCCTGACAGGGCTGGTACAGGAGATGCGCAGGCCGATGGTAAGTCCGGAAAACAGGGTGAGTGATAGGACGCCGATGTACGCCGCCCTTAACATACTGTCAAGGCGGCAAGTGAGCACAGGCCAAATGCGGTCCATGCTCTCGAAAAAAGGGTTTGCACCTGATGATATACAGGAATGTATCGGGAAACTTGAGGAATGGGGTTATCTTGACGATGTGACGCTTGCCAGAAACATCGTGGAATCCATGATCCGAAACAATCCGTGCGGCAAGAAGCGCTGCCTTTATGAGCTTGAGAAACGGCAATTTGAGAAGGAACTGGCGAAAACACTGGTGGAACAAGTGTATTCCGAGTATGACGAATGGGATCTGGCACAAGCTGCAGCCAAGCAGTATGCACGGAACAAGACCGAGTGGGCGACAAGAGATATGGAACGCCTGGCCCGATGGCTGTATCGCCGGGGATTTGACCATTCAACCGTATTATCTGTAATAAGGACATTTGGCCAGGGAGGACACTGTGAGTAGCCGACCGAATGCTGGCTCTGCCTATGTTGATACCTGGGTACGTTTGTCGATGAAGGGATCCGGTGACTCGTGCGACGATACATTGAGGGGATTGCTGAGCAATCGCCTGAATATATTGCAATAATCTACATCATGACTTGCTGTTGCTGTGTATAGGATCTTTACCAGGTAGACCGGGTTTTGACCAGTAAGCCGAGCGTGCTGCTCGGCTTTTTCCACTTGCAGAGGAGGTGACAGGAAATGCAGTATGTTTGGTATGGCGTAATGCTCGTTCTGGGTATCTTAATAGGCTATTTGCTACGCAGAATCATCGGCGAAGCCAAGATAGCATCTGCTGAAGCTGAAGCTCAGAGGATATTGGACCAGGCCACAAAGGCGGCCGAAACCAAACACAGGGAGATTGTACTTGAGGCCAGGGACAACGCTCAAAAGCTCAGGGCGGAGGTTGAGAAGGAGTCCCGAGAAAGACGTCTCGAGATACAGCGGTTGGAGCGCAGGCTGATCAATAAGGAGGAGGCTTTGGATCGAAGGCAGGAATCCTTGAGCCGGAAAGAGGAGTCCCTCTCTCGCCAAGAAAGAACCCTGGCTCAAAAGCAGCGGGAGCTTGAAGAACTACGCGAAATGGCCATCAAGGAACTTGAACAAATCTCAGGCCTCTCCAGGGAAAACGCCCGTGACATGATTCTGCAAGAAGTCCGGGAGACCCTTAAGGCAGAAACGGCCAGGTTGATCAGGGACGCTGAGGATCAGGCCAAGGCGGACGCGGAGCGGAAGGCCCGGAGCATAATCGCCCTGGCGATTCAAAGGTGTGCCGCCGATCATGTGGCGGAAAACACAGTGTCCGTGGTTGAACTGCCCAACGACGAAATGAAGGGCAGGATTATAGGAAGAGAAGGCAGGAATATCCGTACCCTCGAGACCCTCACAGGTATCGAACTCATAATTGATGATACCCCTGAAGCCGTCATCCTGTCCGGCTTTGATCCCATCAGGCGGGAAGTGGCAAGGCTTGCCCTTGAAAGACTTGTGGCTGACGGACGGATCCACCCGGCCCGGATAGAAGAAATGGTGGAAAAAGCGGAAAAGGACGTAGAAGCGATAATCAAGCAAGAAGGCGAACAGGCGGCGCTTCGCCTCAGCGTACACGGGCTGCATCCTGAACTCATAAAGCTTCTGGGTAGGCTCAAGTTCAGGACGAGCTACGGGCAGAACGTGCTGAAGCATTCCATGGAGGTAGCTCAACTGGCTGCTAACATGGCCGCGGAAATCGGTGCCGATGTTAATCTTGCCAAACGTGCAGGGCTCCTGCATGATATTGGTAAGGCGGTAGACCATGAAGTCGAAGGTTCACACGTAGCCATCGGGGTAAACTTGCTCAGGCGATATAGGGAGTCCCAGGGGGTAATAAAGGCTATTGAGGCTCATCATGGGGACGTGGAACCTCAAACCGTCGAAGCCTTCCTGGTGGCTGCGGCTGATGCCATATCAGCGGCACGTCCGGGAGCCAGAAGGGAAACCCTGGAGATGTATCTCAAGCGGCTTGAAAAACTCGAGGAGATTGCCAACTCCTTCGAAGGCGTCGAGAAGTCTTACGCCATCCAGGCCGGCAGGGAGATCAGAATCATGGTCAAACCTGAGAAAATAGATGATCTGGGAGCGGTTACCCTGGTGAGGGATATAGTCAACCGGATCGAGAAGGAATTGGAATACCCTGGTCAGATTAAGGTTACCGTGATCAGGGAAACCAGGGCGGTAGGTTACGCCAAGTAGACAAGCAGGAGGCGCCGGTCCCGGCGCCTCTGTCCTAACATTCTTCACGGAGCATACGGCAATGTCTGAAAACATGGAACACGGAGTTGACAAGACAAGGCACATGAAGATGCACAGAGGAGTAACTCATACGGAGATCGAGATACTTGCGGCATTGCTCGTAGCTTTTCCCCAAGTATCGAGAGTCACTTTTGACCCGGAAAAACGCATGCTGAGCATGGCCTTTTTGTGTCAAGGCCCTGTGAGCAGAGCTAAACGGGACCAACTCCGGTCGTTGTACCTTGACTCAATGGACGCCTACAGAAAACTCGCAACCAAGGATATGGGCATAGTTCAGTGTTACTGGGAGACCATTGACAAATTCCATTGTTTTCATGTGGAAAGGGACGTAGCTTCCTTGTCCACAGGGGAACTCAACCTGACTGTGTCTTTGATTGCGGGGCAAGTGGAGCTGGTTTCAGATGCAGAAGATGAGCCTTTTGTTACTGAAGCTGAATTCCCTTGGTCCGCAAGATTGCTTCTCCACGAGATGCTCGAAAGAATCCGTGAACTGGAATGTCCGCGAAAACTCGTTGCCCTGCGTGAAGGCGGAAAGGTAATCGTATTTCACAAGTGAGGTATATCGATGAACTTACTCTTTATCGGAGACGTGTTTGGCTCCCCGGGTCGGTCGCTTCTAAAGGCCACGCTTCCGGAACTCATTGAAAAATATCAGGTGGGCCTTACCATAGCCAACGGAGAGAATGCAGCGGGAGGCGCAGGGCTTACAGGGCCTGTGGCCCAAGAGCTGTTTTCCATGGGCGTGGATGTGATTACTTCAGGCAATCACATTTGGGATAAGAAAGAGATTTTTCAGGTTATCGATGATGAGCCCAGGATCCTGCGACCTGCCAACTACCCTCCGGGGGTCTCTGGCAAAGGTTCAGGCGTCTACATTGCCAGGGACAGCACGCCGGTAGGGGTCATTAATGTGTGCGGCAGGGTGTTTTCGCCCCAGAGTTTCGATTGCCCTTTTAGGGTTCTCGACGAAGAAATTGCAAGACTGCGAGATATTACTCCCGTGGTGGTCGTGGATTTCCATGGGGAAGCGTCGTCCGAAAAGATTGCAGCCGGCTGGTATGTGGACGGAAGGGTCAGCGCCTTGTTCGGAACGCACACCCATGTTCAGACCGCTGATGAGCTTATCCTTCCAAAGGGCACTGCTTATATAACTGACGTAGGTATGACAGGCAGCTATGAAGGAGTTATCGGCGTAAAGCGAGAAATAATAATCAGGAATTTTTTGACACAGTTGCCTGTCCGGCACGAACCTGCCAAGGGAAAAAGGCAGCTTTGTGCGGTGTTTTGCGTCATAGGCCCGTCAGGCAGGGCAGAGAGTATAGAGCGTATCCTGATTAGAGAATGACGGCACCATTTCTACCAGAGACGAGATAAACGATCGCTTCCAAAATCGGAAAAGTCTACTTGTCAAACGGAAGAATTACCATTAGAATGGAAATGCACCAAGATCCGGTAGACTTATTACCGATTTTAGGCTGTTGGCGCTTGCATCAGTTTAGCAGTATGGAGGGATAGTATTGGGAGTAAGCAACGTGGAACGGAGAGATACCACGTCTGTTGAAGTTCTCAAGGTTTCTTCAAAGTCAAGCCCTAATGCAGTCGCCGGTGCACTGGCGGGAGTCATCAGGGAACGGGGCTATGCCGAGATTCAAGGCATAGGCGCCGGTGCAATCAATCAAGCCATTAAAGCGGTGGCGATTGCCAGGGGATTCGTAGCGCCGAGCGGGATAGATCTGGTTTGTGTTCCGGCATTTACTGACATCACCATTGACGGTCAGGAACGGACGGCTATCAAGCTCATAGTAACATCAAGGAATTAATTGAGTTCAAATCAAGATCAGTCGCAGCTCCGCAATAAACTTCATGTGACTTCTCCGGCTGAAGGTACCTTTAGCCGCGGGGGTCTTTTACTTGATTTTTGCGATCTTCATGTACATACTACCGCATCTGACGGCCACCTTGCGCCGGGTGAGGTGGTTCAGCAATCCGTCGAGTTAGGACTTAAGGCCGTTTCCATCTGCGATCACGATACCATGTCGGGCTATCTGCAGCTTGCCCGCATGTATCCACCTGGGGAGTTAGGCATAGTCCGCCTTAAGGGCCTGGAAGTAATCCCCGGCATAGAGATAAACAGCAAGTGGGAGCAGAGGGAACTTCACATCCTTGGGTATTTCGTTGATCCCCTGAACGAGACGTTTTCACGCTTACTGGCAAGTCTCGCGGAGTCGCGCCTTCAGAGAGTGCATGCCGTGGTGGAGAGGCTTGCTTCTTTGGGCATGCCCGTCCAAGTGTCCAGGGTATTGGAACTATCCCAGGGAGATTCCGTCGGCCGTCCCCACGTGGCACAAGCCATGATGGAGAAAGGTTATGTATCAAGCACCAAACAAGCTTTCAAGCTTTACCTGGGTATAGGCAAACCCGCATATGTAGACAGGCATCATCTTAGCCCTGCTCAGTCCATCAAAGCCATACGTGCGGCCGGAGGCATAGCCGTGTGGGCTCATCCTGGGATAACTGACGCCGACTGGTTAGTCCATGAACTCATGGAGCACGGACTTCAGGGGATAGAAGTGTACCACTCGGAGCACGACGAACAGGAGCAGCAGAAATACTTGAACATGGCGCGGGAAAACGGGTTGGTGGTTACTGGCGGCTCAGACTTCCACGGGCCGTCGTCGTCGGAAGGCGCGCCGATGGGTAGCTTTGGCATAAGCTATCAAACCTTGGAAACCTTAAAGCGCCTGGTAGCAGCATATTAGCAGATCATTCAGGGACGAAGTATGACTCGGGATCAGGGATTTCGTCCCGGTAGGGTTTCGGCTCCAGACTCAGCTCAGGCCGTCGCCTTCTTTTCCGGCGTCTAGGGTTCCTCTGGGGCTTTTTTGCGTCCCGAGTCCGGGATTGCGCCTCATGGAAATCTGGCACGCTGGGATCGTGTGACATCTGAGCTAGATACGGACCTCCTTAGACCTTGACCGCAGGTAGCCGGGTGTGCAGGACCCGGCTACCTGCTTACCTGTTTACCTACGACAGCTTGATCTTTATATCAAGCGCGCTCAGTCCCTTAGGATACGCAAATACCGGGTTAATATCCAACTCGGATATCTGCGGGAAATCCCGGCACAGCTGGGCTACCCTTGCAATTGCTTCACAAATTGCCGGGATGTCGTCGGGGTCAGCGCCTCTGAAGCCCTTCAATATCGTATATGCCTTGGTCTCGGTTATCATCTGTTCGGCCTCACGCTTGGCGAGCCCTGAAGCCAACCTGAAGGAGGCATCCTGGAGCAAGTTAACCAGGATTCCGCCTGAACCGAAGGCAACCATCGGTCCGAAAGTGGGGTCCTTGATCATCCCGATGATGATCTCGTCGCCCTTGGGCATCATCTTCTGCACCTCAACGCCGTAAATCTTGGCGTCGGGAGCGCCTTTCTTGGAGTTCTCCATGATGGACTCAAAGGCTTCCTTGACTTCTTCTTCGGACTTGAGGCCGACCTTGACACCGCCTATATCGGTCTTGTGCATGATATCAGGCGAAGCGATCTTCATCACGACCGGGAAGCCCATATCCCGTGCGAATTTCTGCGCTTCTTCAGCAGAAGTAGCCAGACGGGAAGGGGCGGCGGGGATCTTGTACGCCTCGGCTACCTCAGCAGCTTCAGGGCTGAGGAGCAGATTTCTTCCGTCTGCCACCACTCTATCGAAAATCGCCTGAACTCTGTCTTTGTCCACGTCGTCGAATGCCCATTCTTCCTGGTCCTGGACGGCTTCTCTCAACTCAGAGTATTTGGTCATACCGATAAGGGTATGTACCCCCGGCTCAGGAAATGCATAGGTAGGTACTCCATGTTCCTGTAGGTAATTCACGGCCTTTTCTACCGCAAAGCCGCCGGTGAACGCTGCGGTTATGGGTTTGTCAGGATACTTCTCCCTTGCTTCTACGATAACCTCTGCCACCTTGTCTACTTCGATGACGGCGGTGGGGGAGAGAAGCACCGTTGCAGCATCCACATTGGGATCGGACAGGGCTGCTTTCAAACCGTTTTCATACCTGTCGTAATGGGCGTCTCCGATAACGTCGATGGGATTATGGATGTTTGCCATGGATGGCATTGCTTCTTTGAGGAAGTTGAGGGTATCCTCACTGAATTGAGCCATTTGGAGGCCACCCAACTCAATTGCGTCGCTGGCGACGATTCCAGGCCCGCCTGAGTTGGTGATCACAGCCACCCGCTTGCCCTTGGGAATGGGCTGGGTTGTGAACGCGCTGGCCAGATCGAACAGCTCGGTCATTGTGGACGCCCTCAGCACGCCTGCCCGCCGGAATGCAGTTTGATAAGCAGTGTCGGAGCCTGCAAGGGCGCCTGTATGGGATGATGCTGCTTTGGCACCGGCAGCGCTGACACCGGACTTGAGGATTATGACCGGTTTCTTCTTGGTGGCTTCCCTTGCCACTTCCACGAATCTGGGTCCGTCTACAATGTCTTCGAGGTACAAGCAAATTACCTTGGTGTTAGGATCGTTTGCTGCGATTTCAATGAAGTCAGCTTCATTGAGATCCGACTTGTTTCCGAAGCTCACAAACTGGCTGAATCCGAGACCGGTCTTAAGGCTCCAGTCCAAGATGGCCAAGCACAGGGCGCCGCTTTGGGATATAAACGCTATGTTACCCTTGAGCGCCATATTCTTGGCAAAAGTAGCGTTAAAAGGTGTATGGGTATCCATGACACCGAGACAGTTGGGCCCAACTATCCTCATTCCGTACCTGCGGGCGATCTCCACGAGTTTTTCCTCAAGTTCGCGGCCTTCTTTCCCGATCTCCTTGAAGCCGGCGGTGATCACTATCATGTGCTTTACTCCCGCCTTACCGCATTCTTCCGCCACTGGAACTGACACCTTGGCCGGGACGCAGAGCACTGCTACGTCGATGGGTTGCTTGACATCCAAGATCGAAGGGTATGCTTTGATCCCGCAAACTTCCGGGTCTTTGGGGTTAATGGGATAGATCTCGCCTTTGAATCCTGAGGACTTCATGTTTTCCACAACTGCGTGACCAATCTTGCCCGGGGTGTTGGAAGCGCCTATAATGGCAACCGATTGGGGACGCATAAGAGACATCAGGTTACTCATGTTGTTACTGCACCTTCCTCTAGCGATTATTGCACAAAGAGGATCACCAAACCTAAGTCTAACATAAGTTTACTTTGGCAGTAAACAAAGAGAGGTAAACTCAACGGTCCGCCATTGGGCTATACCAATATATGGCGGATATGGTATTATACGGATGACGCTCAGGGAGACTTAGTTGGGGGAAGTGCAATGGATGAGGTTTATTGGTCTGACGTAGGCGAGCGCCTCGGCCTGTCCAAATCCGCCATGAAGGAGATCAACGTCAAGTTCGGGGCAATTTTGGGAGTCACTGCGTCAAACAGGGTGCCCAGAGACTCCTTGGGGGCGATTTCCATGATTGTAACCATGCAGGAGCAGGGTTTCTCGGACGATGAGATCACCAAGGCCCTCTTGGAAATGAAGGAGGGCTGGGGCTGGCCTGACGTAGTGTTGGGCAGGATCGAGGATGAAGTGGCATCATCTGCCACCGGTGAAGTAGCGTCTCGGACTGTGGAAATGCCTGTACCGAGAGTGCCTGACGGTTCAGGCCTGTCATGGCTCGGTTGCCTTGAGGAGATCGTGAGTGAAGGACGGCGGGAGACGTCGGTTCAAGATATGATCCTGGACCTAAGGCGGGAGATTTGCACCAACACAATCTCGGAAAAGGAGCAAATCCAGCGACTCACCCAAGTGGTGGAGCGCCTTATCTCAGAGGTCAGGGACTTGAGGTATGCCCTTATCATGGCCGCTTCCCGCAAAGACAGGAAGAAGGGACTTACAGGCCTGTCGAGGCTGCTCAATCATCGGTAGACGGCGTTTGACGCCACACTGCTTGGAGCACGTTTACCATTTTGCGCTTGATGCCTGGTATGTTTCCGTTGAGTTGAGCCAGGATGGCCTTCATGTATTGGCGGTTGGTGTTGCCTGAATAGGTGCACGGGGACGGGACAACCGGAAGGCGGAGTCTGCTTGCTGCCTGGATTATCCAGGGTTCTTCCACGTACACCAAGGGCCGTATGACTTCAACATTGCGACGGGACAGGTAGGTCTTTGGCCTGAAGCATCTTAGGCTACCCTGGAAAAACATGTTCAGGAACAGTGTTTCTATGGCGTCATCCAGGGTGTGGCCCAGGGCCACTTTGTTGAACCCCAGCCTGTTGGCGGCCTGATGGAGACAGCCCCTCCTGAGGTTGGCGCACAGGGAGCAAGGGGTCTTCCTGCTGTGATGCTTGGCCACGATCTTGGCGATATCTGAGGTTACCACGTGGTGTGGGATTCCGATGTCGGCCAGGAAGCTGCCCACGGCTGAAATCCGGTCTTCGTCCAGCTTCCAAGGCTCGCCGGGATCAATGGTTATGGCTTCCAGTGAGAACTTGACCGGAGATCTTTTCCGTATGTCTGCCAGAGCCCAAGCCATCAACAGGCTGTCCTTGCCGCCTGATACCCCAAGGAGTACCCTGTCGCCGGCTTGTATCATTTCGTAATCTGCAATGGCGCTGCCGATGGCGCTGAAAATCTTCCTGTGGAGTGCCTTGCCCACCTTTCCCACTCCGCCCGTAAGCTCAACTATGGGTAGTACTTACCGGTGCAAGCTATATTGTACACGGAGTTCCTCAGCCGTTGAAGTGCCTCGGTTTTTCAGGACTCAAGAGACCGGCGCTTTCAACATGGCCCAATGTATCTTAATATATGGTGTGAGGTTAAGGTTGAGAGAAGATAATATTAGGTGAAAGCGGGCAACCCGTTCCGTCATTGGAGGTATGGACTTGAGCATAGACTCCTCGCTTGTCTATATGGATAATTCCTCGACTACGCGGCCTTTTCCTGAAGTGAACGAGGCCATGAATTCGGTATATGCCAGGCAGTTCGGCAACCCGTCTTCACTTCACAGCATGGGGTATGAAGCTGAAAAACTTGTGAGCAAAGCCCGCAAGTCCGTTGCGAATTTGTTGGGAGTGGGCGAAGACCGGATATTCTTCACCTCGGGCGGCACTGAAGCCAACAACTGGGCGATCTTCGGAAGCTTGAGGTCGGCAGGCTCTAAGTACAACCACGTGATAGCCTCTGCCGTGGAGCACCCCTCGGTCTTGGCCGTCATGGAGTACCTGAAGCAGATAGGCTACAGGGTATCGTTGGCCCCTGTAGACAGGGAAGGCCGGGTGGACCCTGCACAAGTGCTGTCTTTGGTGGGTGAAGATACCTGTGTGGTTTCGGTGATGCTCGTCCAGAATGAGGTCGGTACGGTACAGCCATGTGCCGAAATAGGGGCTGGCCTTGCTCAATTGGGACCTAGGCGTCCGCGGTTTCACGTAGATGCCGTCCAGGGTTTTGCAAGGATTGACATAGACGTGGAAAGATGGGGGATAGACTTGCTGAGTATCAGCTCCCACAAGATCCACGGCCCCAAAGGCATCGGCGCCTTGTACATAAGGAAAGGTGTCCGCATGCACCCCTTGATCTTGGGGGGCGGCCAGGAACAAGGGCTCCGTTCGGGTACCGAAAACGTTCCCGGGATTGCGGGATTCGGCGTGGCTTGTGACATATGGGCAAAGATCTCAGGCGAAGCCAGGCGCAAGATGTACGGGCTCAGGAAGAGGCTGATGGGTGGGGTCCGCGCCGTGTTCCCAGATGCGGTACTCAACGGCCCCGAAGTTGAGAACGCTGCACCCCATATCGTCAACTTCTCCTTCCCGGGTTTCCGCGGGGAAACCATCCTTCACGCCTTGGAGAAGCGCAAGGTGTTTGTGTCGACAGGTTCCGCGTGTTCTTCCCGGAAGAGCAAGCCAAGCCCTGTTATCCTCGCACTGGGTAAGACTGAAGAAGAGGCGCTTTCAGCCATAAGGTTTTCCATGTCCCCCTATACCGCGGTCGAGGACGTGGACAACACCGTGTCGGCCCTTGAAGACGCCTTGAAGGAACTTGCGCCTTGGCGCAGGAAGTTGACATAGGCCGGGGATCCCCGGGGTTCGGGAGCCTCATCGGGGCACACGACTAGCGCATGAAGGAGCATGTACCATGGAGAGAGTCTTGTTAATCCGGTATGGAGAGATAAGCCTCAAAGGGAGGAACAGAAGGC
>JAAZEL010000013.1 GCA_012512325.1 Candidatus Fermentithermobacillaceae bacterium
GCCGTGGCCAGGAGAGGGCTTGGTAGGGGCATTGACTCGTTGATCCCGGCAATCCTCGAGGAAGCCCAGGGAGAAGAGATCTTACATGTCGACCCCAAAGCCATTAAGCCTAACCCGTATCAACCCAGGCAGATATTTGACGATGCAGCTATTGAAGAACTGGCCGCCTCCATGGTGGAACACGGGATAATCCAACCGTTGATAGTGAGACGCGACGGTGCGGAGTACCAGCTGGTCGCAGGCGAACGACGGCTCAGGGCTGCTTTGCATGCAGGCCTTGACAAGGTACCCGTTGTGGTCAAGAGCCTGAATGACCGGGAGGCCATGGAGCTTTCCCTGGTTGAGAACTTGCAGAGAGAGGATTTGGGCCCCCTTGAGGAAGCCGAAGCTTACAGGCGGTTGTCCGCGGAGTTCGGGCTCACCCAGGAGCAGATTTCCAAGCGGGTGGGGAAGAGCCGGTCTGACATCGCAAACACCTTGCGCTTGCTTAGGCTTGAGCCTGAGGTAAAGCAATTGATTAGCGAGGGCAAAATGTCGGGCGGTCACGGCCGTGCCCTTGTGGGGCTTCCCCGGGAGCAGCAGCTTGCTGTTGCCAAGAGTATAGCGGAAAAGGGGCTTTCTGTGAGAAGCACCGAGGAAGTCGTGGCATCGGCCCTTGTCAGGAAGAAGCCCAGGCAGAAGAAGTCGGGGCCGGCACGCGTTAGGGAAGCGGAAGAGATCCTGTCAGCTGCCCTGGGCAGCCCGGTGGTTGTAAAGAGACAAGGCGCAAAAGGTACTATAAGCATCAGCTTTTTCGGTCCTGAAGACTTGGAGCGGTTGATTGAGATTATAAGCGGCAACAACCAAGGAACCCAGAGATAATGTTTCACGTGAAACATTGTGCAACGGAGGAGGAACCGAAACCATGGGAGAACCTCTAAGGCCGGTGTGGGCTGAAGTCAACCTAGGCAACTTCAAGAAGAACCTGGAAGTCGTAAGGCAACTGGTCTCACCCCGGGCGGAGATCCTTGCAGTGGTGAAAGCCGATGCCTACGGCATCGGGGCTGTAGCCGCCTCAAGCGCCGCGTTGCAGGTACCCGGAGTAAAGGGGCTGGCGGTTGCTACTCCTGAAGAAGCGGTGGAGCTCAGAGAGGCAGGCCTGGACTGCATGATCCTGGTGCTTGGGCCGGTGACAAGCCGAGCAGCCCGGGTGCTGGCAGAGCTGGGGGTTTCCATGACCGTGACTTCGGCCGACGGCTTGCGGGATGCGGAGCAAGCTGGCATGACAGCGGGCAAGGCAAGCAAGGTCCACATTAAGGTGGACACCGGAATGGGAAGGATAGGATTCCGCCCAGGGACCGAACTGCGGCAAGCCCTGGAGCTTGTATCGCAATTGGGCAACATTGAAGTAGAAGGATTGTTTTCTCACTTTGCATTGGCAGTGCAAGATCCGGAATACACGCGCTTCCAGCTTCAAAACTTCGAGACCGCGCGTAAGCAGGTGGCGGAAGCGGGAATAAGACCCCGTTTCATCCACATGGCTAACTCAGCTGCCATCCTTGGCTTGCCCGAAGCCTACTTCGATCTCGTGCGGCCCGGTGCCATAATCTACGGGCTCTACCCCAGCCAGTCCTTGGCGGATAGGGCAAAACTGTACCCGGTGGTGTCCCTTAAGGCCAGGATATCCCATGTCAAGCGGGTGGAACCGGGTACTCGCATCGGGTACGCCATGACCTATACGGTCTCGGAACCGGCGGAAATTGCCACACTTCCTCTGGGCTATGCCGACGGCTACCCCAGGCCGCTCTCGAACAAGGCTTCGGTGCTCGTCAGAGGCAAGAGATGTCCTGTTGCAGGTAGGATATGCATGGACCAAATGATGGTCGATCTTAAAGGACAGCCGGGTGTAAAGCCGGGTGAAGTGGCCACCCTTATCGGCACTGACGGGGAGGAAACCATAAGCCTTCACGAAGTAGCGGAGCTTGCCGGCACCATTGAACACGAAATACTTACGGGTCTCGGTTCGAGGGTGCCACGCGTTTACATTGAGTGATAAAATCTGACTTGTGCCTGCCGGGCCAGGACCCGATGGATTGCTCAGACCGGGAGGCAGCTTTCCGGTGGGCCAGCGGAAGATACAGGAAGTATACCGGAAGGATTATCGTGAGAAACGTCGAATTGTATTCCGGTGGTGTCGTATTTGCCTTTTTCACGGTCGCTTTAGCGGATCGGATTCAGAGATACATAAGCTTGGACAGGTTTCGGAGGCGTTTCACGTTTGTTAGCGCGTTTATTCGGGAGACAATCAAGACCGGTCGGAAAGATGGCTGCCAGCAGCCGCGAGCGCAGGTTTACTTTCCTGGTGGTGTATTCACATGGTAAGACCCACAGGATGAGCTTCAGCCTGACCGCCCTCGTGTCTGTGCTCGCTTTGGCGTGTATTTCCCTGGTTGCCCTAGGGGCATTCGTGAACTCATACATCCGGACCTCAAAGGAGAACCAAGAGCTCAACTATCTCTACGACGTGGCGGGCATCCAGGAGATGCAGATACAGTACCTCCAAGAGCGTCTCAGGGACATATCAGAGAGGCTCCGCCAGGCCGAACTGGTTGAGAGCGAGACCAGGACCATGCTTCTGGAAGAAGGCCTGATTGAAGAAGGCGTTTCCGAGATGGCAGCCACGGTTGCAGCCAGGCAGGTCATGGCTGAGACCACCTCCCGTTCAGGCAGGAACATCAGCAGGATTCCACCACGCGATATGGCTTTGGCCCTCGAGTCTTTGGAACAGGCAGCTTTTGACTTAGACGGTGAAATCGCCTCACTTGACCAACGCTTGACTGACCTCCGTGAAAGGGCTGAAGAAGCAGTGGCCTATTCCAGGGCGCGGCCGAGCATATGGCCTGTACAGGGCAGTATCACCTCGGTGTATGGTTGGAGGCGGCATCCAATCACAGGGAGACAGCAACTCCATGAGGGACTCGATATCGGGGCCTCCTACCGCGCACCTATACGGGCCGCCGCTGACGGAACAGTCAAGTTTGCAGGTTACGAAGCGGGTTATGGCTGGTGTGTGAGAATCGCCCATGGATACGGATTTGAGACTGTATACTGCCACTGCAGTTCCGTAGCCGTGAAGGCAGGGCAGCAAGTCAAACGCGGAGACATCATCGCCTATGTCGGCTCCTCAGGCACATCCACAGGACCCCACCTGCACTACGAAGTCCTGAAGGACGGGAAAAACCAAGATCCTATGGACTATCTTCCTAAGTGAACCTGGGAGGCATACATCCATGTTTAAGTCTAAAGAACCTGTTAACCGTAGCGGCGCATTTGAGAGCGTCCTCGGCAAAGGCATAGAGATCCAGGGCACCCTGGCGTCAAAAGGCAGTCTGAGAGTAGACGGGAAACTTCAGGGTAAACTGTACTCTGAGTGTGATATCATGATAGGCCACGGTGCGGTTGTAAAGGCCGATATAGATGCTGCTAACGTAACTATCGCAGGCGATGTCATCGGTAATGTGAAATGTTCAGGACGGCTTGAGCTCTTGTCTTCCGGCAGGCTCAGGGGAGACATCTCCGTTGGCAGCCTGGTCATATCAGAGGGCGCCGCGTTTTCCGGAGTGGCCGAGATGAACAAGCACAAGCCCATGGAAGCCTACCCCAAAGGTACCACCGACAAGCAGAGGGACGATTGATGTACCGGGACAGGCAACATGCCGGTCAGGAACTGTCCAAGCTCCTAAAGCCCTTGGAACTCCAAGACCCACTGGTGCTGGCCATCCCCAGAGGAGGCGTGGTGGTCGGGCAGCAGGTGGCACATGAGTTGCAGGCAGGCCTGGATGTAGTGATGGCCAAGAAAATTGGTGCGCCGTTCAACCCGGAATTTGCAGTAGCTGCGGTGGACCAAGATGGCCACATAACCTTCCCGCCTGGAGGCGGTGTCTATGCCGCCCACGACTACATTGAGAACCGCGCTCGGGAAATCAGCGAGCAGATAGCCCAACAGCTCGCCTATTTCCGGCAAGGCAGGCAACCCCTTGCAGTGGAAGGCAGGGATGTGGTGGTGGTAGACGATGGCTTGGCCACTGGGCTTACAGCCCTAGCCGCACTTAAGTATGTCCGTCGTCTTAAACCCAAAAGCTTGACGCTGGCAGTGCCCGTTTCCCCTGAGGAAACAATACATACCCTCAGCGAGCATGTGGACGAGGTGGTATGTCCCCTTAGACCCTTCCCCTTTTACGCAGTAGGGCAATGGTATCTCAGATTTGACCAAGTTTCAGATGAAACGGTGCTCGACATCCTCGCCCAAGCCCAATCTCGATGATCGGGGCCACATGCTGCTCCTCATTAGAAAGGGTCAATACACGCGCAGCCGCCACTCCGGTTAACGATCCCATCAGGCAGGCTTGACTTCCCTGTAGGTATTATTTCACCCCTTCCCGTGCATATTTTCCTAACAGGGGTATGTATGTCGCGGGTTAGCTTCTCCATTCCAATATCCAACCCTGATCCCGGCGCCCGGGTAGCCGCGGCGCTGAAGCAGGTCTTGCTAGGCCTAAAGACAGATTCCGGCTCTGCACCCACGGTGATATGCGTGGGCAGCGACAGGGCAACAGGGGACAGCCTGGGGCCACTGGTGGGAAGCATGCTCTGTTGGAACGGCTTTTCCGGGCCGGTGCTGGGCACCTTGGACCGGCCTGTGCATGCCTGCAACCTGGAACAGACCCTAATGCTCCTGGAAGACAGGTGCACCACAATAATAGGAGTGGACGCGTGTCTGGGTACCAAGAGGGAAGTAGGTACAATCATAGTCAGCCAAGGGCCTCTCAGGCCGGGGCTTGGCGTAAACAAAGACCTGCCACCGGTAGGCCATGTGCATATAGCAGGGGTGGTCAACGTAGGCGGTTTCATGGAGCACCTGGTACTCCAAAGCACCAGGCTGAACCTGGTAGTCAAGATGGCCCAGGCGATAGCCTGGGGTATCATCCTCGCAGGAGAGCACATTGAGGATTCGCGCCCAGATACCCGCCCCGGGCCAAAGGATAAACAGAAGGCCGCTATTCCACCGGCCCTAACGATCGCCGGACCTCCGCTACAACTTGTTCCGGAGTCCGCCCTGCAGCGGTGATGACAGGCGACTTCCTGGAATCATCTATCTCGAGGAAATCCCGATCCATCCCTGAAATCACTACAGCTTGCGCTCCTGACTTGCGGATATCATCCGGACGCTCAACCTCCACCACAAGGAAACCTGCGGTTTTCAAGGCCTCCTGGAAGGGCCTGAGCCCTTGCTCCACCGCAATCTTGGTCAACCGCAACACCTCCTCAACCCATACTTTTCGCACGGACCATGGTTCCTATACGCGCATTTGTGTCAAGTGGGTGAAATCCCTGAAGGAACGGCGACCCACTTCCTAGAATTTTTGGGCAACGGGGATGGGGAGTGAGTTTCGTGGGCTTAACTCTTGAGGCCAGGGTTGCCAGGATGGTGAAACGGGGCCGGTACGCTCAGGCCGCCCGGATGCTTGCAGGAAAGCTAGGCACACCCGGCAGGGGTTATGTCGCAAGGCAAAACCTTATGGCAGTGTGTCAGGCCAGGATGGGCCGGATGGATGAAGCCAAGCTCCTCTTGCTGCAGCTGGAGCTGGAGCATCCGGGTGACCCCAGGGTGCTCAACAACCTTGGGAACGTGGCGCTGCTTGAGGGCAACCTGCGCACCGCAATCACGCTTTATAAGGAAGCCGCGAGACTCAGTCCCTGGGCAGAGGAACCGAGGTTCAACATGTGTTTGGCTTACCGCAAACTCGGGGAAGCGGAAAGCTCCCTGAGTTCCTACCACGAGTACGCCCTTGTCAAGCGCATGAATCTCTTTTCCAAAGCCCTGGCGGTCGCAGGCCTGGCAACAGCTGCCGCAGCCCTTCTTTATGCCTGGCTATCGCCTGCTTAGGGGCGCGGGTATGAGCGTAAGTTTCCCCACTGTTAGGAGAAACAAGGCCAAGGGGGGGCTGCCAGGGAAGAAACCCGGGCGCCCGGACGGGAAACCCTTTGCCTGGAAACCTGTCATCCTTATAATCTGCGCCATAGGCTTGGGAAGCATGCTCTACCTCACCCACATGCTCCTGACAGGCAGTGCCCATCTGAAGGTAGTGGCTTCGGTTCCCGGCGGTGAACTCATGGCGACCCACAGCTCTGGCTTTGTCATAGCAAGGGGCGGGGAGGTTGAACTGCTGGGCCCGGGAGGCACAGTATGCCCCCTTCAGGGAGAGTGTGAAAGGGTTATCCCTTCAGGACCCTGGATAGTCGGGGTGGCTTCTCTTTCAATGCGCCTAATCCGCCCCGATACCGGCGAGCTTCAGGTGGAGACTCTACCCCTGGCGCCGGGAGAGAGGCCCCTGCCGCTCTTCGAGGGTGACATGGTGGTAACATACAGACCTCACCCTGAAACCAAGTTCGGCGAGCCCTGGTACTTGCGGGCGGTTTCAGCCAAAGGGGATGACATCTGGCATACCCGGGTAGCATATGCGCCCCTCTTCGGGACCTCTCACGGAAGCCACCTGGTTATGGCAGCGGTGGATATATCAGGAGGGGGAACTCCTTGGGTTCTGTGCGTGTCAATCCATACCGGGGAGCTCTTGTGGCAGCTACCTCTTGGGGCAGGTGCATGGCGCCACCTGGCGGTCAGCCATGACGGAAAAGTGAGAGCGGTGCTTGATTCCTGCGTATACTGTCTTACATCAGACGGCAGTGAAGCGTGGATGTACCGCCCGGCAGGGACGATAGTGTCCGCCGTGGAAGATTTCGGCATAACTGTAGTGTCGGTGTCCAAGGAAATAGGCGGGGCAATGGCAAGCCTGTTCGGACATGCCCAGGTGACCGCACTCAGCCCTGACGGGGCAATTCTGTGGGACAAGAAGTCCATGGATTCCCTGCCCAGGCTGTATGCATGGGACGGCCGGCTGATCCTTCTGGAATCGGCGAAGGTCATGTGTTTACAGAGGGATACGGGGAAGGTCGTGTTTTCGGCCAAAACAGACGGATATCCCATTGCGTGCGCAAAAGATGTTATCCTTGTATACAAAGACAAGCGGTTTATCCTTGTCGACCCGGGAACTTCTGAATCCGTAAGGTGATGCGGCGTGCAGTCCAAGGCCAGACGGGGCGTGATAGTGACCCTGGTTTCTGCGTTCGTGCTTGAGAAGGCACTCCGATCCCTGCAGGGGCCCTTGTGGTTTACCGGCGTATTTCTGGGGGTTTACATAATCGCCGCCCTCTGCTTTCGTCGTGACTCGGCGCAACTTACGGCGTACTTTGAAGATGTGTTCTTCAAACTGGCTGTGTGCATAGGGCTTGGGTTATTGGCATGGTACGCTGACGGGCAGATTTCGATATATACAGGAAAGCACGGGAGCCCGGCGATCCCGGCGGCGGTGTTTGCACTGGCAGACAGGCTGACATCGGAAACTCATTAGTCCTGCCGGAGGTGGGATGTTCTTGAACTTGAGCCTCAATCTGAACTACGCTGACCTCGTCATAGGGGTTATTGTCGTCCTTGGTTTCATCAAAGGCTTTCTGGCCGGTTTCTGGTCATCCGTCCTCAACGTGGCAGGAATGTTCGCCAGCTTCATAGGTGCCTATTTCCTTACCAATCCGGTTGTGAACTACCTCGAGCGTGTAGGCGGTTGGGTAACCCGGGTTACCGGATGGTGGGCTGATGTTTTCTCCCTCATCCCAAGCTACTCCAAGCCGTACGATCCCAATGCGGTAGCCGAGTTTTTCGAGGGTATCGATTCCACTCCGTGGCTCAGGCCTATTTCAGCCCTCATCAAGGATCGTTTCCTGGAAATCGAGGCTGCTGCAGGTCCCGGCGCCACGTGGGGTTCCATCCTGTCATCCTTGATGGCCCAGATCCTTGTGGCAGGGGTGGTGTTCTTCACGCTTCTGGCGTTGCTCAGGGCAATATGGGCCCTGATATCCAGGACCTTTGCCTTTGCCACTTCCTTGTCGGTGCCCACAAGGATCCTAGGGGGCTTGCTCCAAGGGGCCCTGTCACTTGTATGGTTATCATTGATTGTAGGGGCCCTGTACCCTCTGGTGGGATTGGAGATCTTGGGTCCGGTACGGGACGTGATTGCGTCGTCTCACCTTGTGGGGATCCTGTTGGGCATATACCAGGTGCTGATTCCAGCGGTGCTGCTGCGCATAGGCGGATAATCCTTCCAGGCAAGGAGGTCGGGTGGGCATGCTGCTAGACCCTCCCCTTAGGGCAGGGGATGTGGTGAGGCTCAAGAAGCGCCACGCATGTGGCAATGACCTGTGGAAAGTGTTGTTCGCGGGCGCGGATGTGAGGCTCAAGTGTACCTCGTGCGACCGGGTAATATTCATCGACAGGGGCAAATTTGCCTCGCGGTTCAAGCAACGGGTGGAGATAGCAGAAGATGGAACTTGACCGTCCCGGCCCTTGAGCTTGGAGATACGGATGACTATAATAGTCTTTGCGCCGGTTGAGCGACGCGGAGCAAAGTCTCCGGTTACTCCCGCCCCTCAAGGGGCCGCAATAGTCCATGGGAGGAGGTAAGAAGGATGCGTACTTATGAATTGCTGGTCCTTGTGCGTCCCGACTGCGATGATGAGCAGATTGCCTCTATCATTGCCAGGTACACGGACGTCATAGCCAACCATGAGGGTTCGGTTACCACCGCTGAAAAATGGGCCAAACGCCGGCTCGCTTACGAAATCGACCGTGTGAGGGAAGGAATCTACCTCATTTTTGTCTTCAAGGGTACCGCACAGTTGGCAGACGAGCTGGACCGCCTGCTGAAGATCGATCAAGAAGTCATGCGGCACATGATTTGCCGGATCGATCATCAGGAACAGCTTGAACGCAAGTTCAGGCAGAAAAGAACGCGGGGCCAGGAACGCAGGCGTGAGCCTGATGCGAGAGGCCAGGCACAGGCTGCGGAAGCTGCCGTGGTCAGCGGCGATACCGGCAAAGAAGACTCGAAGGAAAACTAAGGTCAATGGTATCAGGTTAGGACAAGAAAGGCTTTTGGAGGGGAGACAGTGCTCAACCGGGTAGTGTTGATAGGAAGGTTAACCAGGCAACCGGAGCTCCGGATTACCCCGAGCGGTGTGTCTGTCACCACCATAACTTTGGCGGTTGACCGCAGGCCGACCCAAACCGGCCAGAGGGAGACTGATTTCATAGATGTGGTGCTGTTTGGGAGATTGGCTGAGGTTACCTGCAGATACATGGACAAGGGACGGTTGGTGGCAGTTGAAGGCAGGCTTCAGAGCCGCAGCTACGAGACAAAAGACGGCCAGCGGCGGAGGGTATGGGAAGTGGTCGCAGACTTGATCCAGTTCCTTGACAGACCCAGGGACCAGGAGCAACTGCCTTCAGATGCTGTGACGGAGGCCGTGCCTGATGGCGGCGATATACCCACGTTTACAGAGTGATTCGGATCCCAAGGTTTGCTGTTGAAGGGGGTTTACGGGTGCGAAGAGAAGGGCGCAGGTCGCGCAGGCGGGTATGCAATTTCTGCGTGGACGGTATCGCATATATTGACTACAAGGATACCAATAGGATGCGCAGGTACATTACGGAGCGGGGCAAGATTTTGCCCAGGCGGATCACCGGCAACTGTGCCAGGCACCAGCGCATGCTCACAAAGGCGATTAAGAGAGCAAGGGTAATGGCGCTCATGCCATACACTATCGACTGAGAGCAAAGGGTCAGGCCGGGTGATTCTGCATTTGCCCGGCCTGGCGTTTAACCATCTTGTCTTGGGGGGCATCAGTTGACCCGGTACAACACGAGAGCCCTGGTGGAAAGCGCGCTTCTGGCCGTAATCGGCTTGGTATTGGTGTTGCTCGGGCAGTATGTACCTTTCCTGGGTATTGCGGCCTCGCTGCTGTGGCCTTTGCCTTCGGCTCTTGTAGTTCTGCGCCACGGCATGCGGTGGGGAGTGATGGCATCCGTCCTCACAGTCGTGTGCCTGTCCATGTTCATGAACTGGATCACAGCCTTAAGCCTGTGGGTTCTGTTCGGCCTTACAGGACTGGTTTTCGGCTACGCCGTGCTCAAAGGGTATTCCCCTGCCAAGATTATAGTAGCTACAAGCGTCGCTTTCCTCGTGGGGATTCTCAGCGAATTCCTGATAGCCTATCTACTAACAGGGTCGCCTTTGAGATACCTTGATGACTTGTTAAAGGCTATGCAGGCTTCCGCGGGGCTTACCGAAAAAACCCTGGGGCCTAACCCCTTTACGGAAGTGTTCGCCGATTTTGACGAAATGAAAGCCCAAGTGCTCAGGGTTCTGCCATTCATGTTAGTATTTTCCGCGCTGCTTCAATCCTACATAAACTTCGAAGTGTTACGGCGCGTTTTGGACAGACTCGGCCATCACCTTGAGCCGCTCCCCCCGTTTTCCAGATGGATGTTGCCTGAGTATGTCGCCCACGCGGCCATCATCAGCTACCTGGCGCTGTGGATCGGGGTGAGATATAACCTGCCGGTTGTGGAGCAGGTGGCTCAAAACGTATTCGCAGGCGTATCCTTCCTGCTGTTTCTGGAAACGTCTTCGGCGATAGCGTACTACATATCGCAGCAAAACTTGCCCAAGTTCTTCTCCGCGCTTATAATCTTCTACGTTTTCGCCAGCCCCGCGCTTCACTTATTGGCCGTGTTTTTTGGTATGATAGATATACTTTTCGATGTCCGCAAATTGAGGTACGGTGAACTAAGAGGAATGTAACCGCGGGACCCTTGCCTCGGATTTGTCGGAAGAGGCTGCGGAACCGCCGCGCCCTTTGGGCCGCGGCGCGGGGAAGGAGGAACGCAGATGGACGTTGTTCTCAAGCAAGATGTTGCCGGGCTGGGCAAAGCCGGAGATGTGGTTAGGGTCAAAGACGGTTATGCCCGCAACTACCTTATTCCAAGAGGGCTTGCCGTGCCTGCCACTGAGGGTGCCTTGAGGCAGAGGCGCACCCTGAAAGATGCCCAGCTTCAAAAAGAGCAAAGGCAAAAAGCTGAGGCTGAGCGGCATGCCGCCCAGCTTCAAGGGAAAACCTTGGTGTTTTACGCAAAGACGGGCAACGGCCGGATTTTCGGCTCAATAACCGCCCAGGATATTGCCAAAAAGATCGGCTCGGTGTTCAAAATACAGGTAGGCAAAAGGAAAGTGCTGCTCTCTGAAAACCTGAAACAACTGGGTACCCACACAGTACATATCCAACTCCATCCAGAAGTGAGGGTTGAAGTTACAGTTGAGATACGACCGGAAGGAGGAAAGCAGGGTGGCCCGGAAACCTAGGGATATCATGGGAGCAAACAATGAAGAGGCGCTGAAGAAGCGAGTAGGCGCCATGTTCAATTTTCTCGCGTCTGTGTACGGTCCTGAGGGCCTTGTGCTCAAAGCAGGCAAACTCGGGGCTCTCAAAGGGATGAAATCCGGAGACCTTCTCCAGCAAGTGGTCGCGCTCCAGAAGGTAGTGTACGAGGACCCTACCATTGGGGCATGTCCTTCTCTGGAAGAGATCCCCGGCATCCTCGACGAGTGCCAGGAAGAAATTGCAGAGCACATTGCCCGCCATTCCATCGAGCAGGAAATCGAGGATCTGGTTTCCCGGAAAATGCAGGAGAAGCACGAAGAATACTTGCGGGAAATCAAGAAAGAGATCTTGCTGGACAACGGCAGCCCTGAAACCGAGCAGACCCAAGAAAAGTTAAAGAGTCTCTTGAAACTTGAACAACGTTCCCTTTCCAAGTCAGCCTTGACGATTCTGAGGCCAAGGTCGCTCAAGCAGATAATAGGGCAGGACAGGGCCATAGAAGCCCTGCTTGCAAAGATAGCTAGTCCTTACCCTCAGCACGTGATTTTGTACGGCCCGCCGGGGGTGGGTAAGACGTCCGCTGCAAGGCTGGTGCTTCAAGAAGCCAAGAAGATGCCGTTTTCGCCCTTTGCCAAGAATGCCCCTTTCATAGAGACAGACGGGTCTACCTTGCGTTGGGACCCGCGGGAAATAACCAACCAGCTATTAGGATCAGTGCATGACCCCATCTACCAGGGCGCTAAGCGGGATTTTGCCGAAGTAGGCGTGCCTGAGCCCAAACTGGGATTGGTCACTGCCGCCACAGGTGGCATACTCTTCATAGACGAGATAGGTGAAATGGACCCCATTCTCCAGAACAAGTTGCTGAAAGTGCTTGAGGACAAACGGGTGTTCTTTGACTCGTCGTACTACGACCCGGATGATCCCAGGGTGCCGGAGTACGTGAGGCGCTTGTTTACCCACGGGGCGCCTGCCGACTTCGTGCTGGTGGCGGCAACCACCAGGGAACCTGAAGAAATCAGCCCTGCCTTGAGATCCAGATGTGCCGAAGTGTTCTTCGATGCTCTCACTCCCGACCATATAATTGAGATAGTCAGGGGTGCAGCCAGGAGGCTCAGGGCCAAGATCAGCCGGGAAGCCTGCCAGCTCATTGCCGACCATACCATCGAGGCGAGAAGGGCAGTGGGGCTCTTGGCCGATGCTTACGCGGTGGCCCTTCACAGCGCAGGCGGCTTTCCCACGCGGGGCTTCCTTCCTATTACATCGGCCCATGTGTCATCGGTTATCGAGGCAGGCAGGGTGGAACCCAGCGTAATCGCGAAGGCAAGGGACACCCTTGAGGTCGGCAAAGTATTCGGCCTCGGGGTTCTGGGCTACCTCGGCTCTGTCATTGAGATAGAGACCGTGACCTTCCCTGCGCGGGAACGGGGCAAGGGCACCATGCGGATGAACGAGACCGCAGGTTCTATGGTGAAGGATTCTCTGTTCAATGCGGCGTCCGCTCTGAGGAAATGCTTCGACATAGACCTTTACAACTGGGATATCCACGTAAACATTATCGGAGGTGCAAGGATAGACGGCCCTTCGGCGGGGCTGGCCATAACCCTGGCGGTATTTTCAGCCATAACCGGACTGCCCCTCAGGCAGGCCGTGGCGGTTACCGGCGAGGTTTCCCTGACGGGGCAGATTAAGCCCATAGGCGGGGTGTACGAAAAGATATACGGCGCCAAGCAAGCCGGCATGAAATCGATTGTTGTACCTTACGATAACTCCCGGGGGATAAAGCAGGTCCGTGGGATAGAAGTGGTGTACGCAAGAGATCTTCGTGACGCCCTCGACCACATATGCCCCGGCTGGAGAGAGTCGTATTCTTGTGCCTAGAAATGAGGTGGTAGGTTGTCTCAGGCGCCACACAGGGTGCCGCCTCAGAACATCGAGGCGGAAGAAGCCGTCATAGGTTCGATGCTGATAGAGCAAAGCGCGGTCATAATGGCCCTTGAGATGCTCTCGCCTGATGATTTCTACAAAGAAAACCACAGGATCATTTTCAAAGCCATGGCCGAAATCGCAAACAGGATGGAACCTGTTGATTTGGTCACGGTATCAGATGCTCTGCGGGCACAAGGGGATCTGGAGAGGATCGGAGGCGCCGCCGAACTGGCCAGGCTTGCCAATTTCGTGCCCACGGCGGCAAACGTTGAGTATTATGCGAGGATCGTCTCGGAAAAGGCTACCCTCAGGCGGCTCATAGGGACTGCAACCCAGATTGCAGCCGCGGCGTACGACTCCCAGTACGACGTAGATGAGATCCTGGACATGGCCGAGGAGAGCATCTTCCGGGTTTCCAGGGGACGGAGCCAGCAGGGATATGTGCAGCTCAAAGACGTGCTGGTGGAAACCATGGAGAAGCTGGAGTACCTTGCGTCCAACAGGGGCGATGTGATTGGCCTCTCCAGCGGCCTCAGCGATCTGGATGCCCTTACTCTGGGTTTCCAGCCGTCTGACCTGATAATCCTGGCGGCTCGGCCGTCGGTGGGCAAGACCTCCCTGGGGCTTAACATCGCGCGGGATGCGGCGGTGAGGGGTGGTTCCGCCGTGGTGATCTTCAGCCTGGAGATGTCCAGGGAGCAAGTGGCCCAGAGGCTTCTGTGTTCGGAGGCGGCCATAAACAGCCAGAAGCTCCGCAGCGGATTCATAACCAGCGACGATGAGTGGCGCAGGCTGTCAATTGCCCTGGGCAGGCTTGGAGAAGCCAAGATCTTCATCGACGATACCCCTGGGATTTCAGTGATGGAAGTGAGAGCCAAGGCCCGTCGGATCAAGGCCGAACACGGCCTGGGGCTTCTTGTCATTGACTACCTGCAGCTGATGCGAGGCAGGAAGCTGGAAAACAGGCAGCAGGAGATTTCAGAAATATCCAGGTCGCTCAAGGGGCTTGCCAGGGAACTTGACGTGCCTGTGATCGCCATGTCCCAGCTGTCCAGAGCTGTGGAGCAGCGCCAGGACAGAAGGCCCATGTTGTCTGACCTGAGGGAGTCCGGAGCCATCGAGCAGGACGCAGACGTAGTCATGTTCCTGTACACTGATCCGGAACTCGAACAAAACAACGCAATCGAACTCATCATCGCAAAACAGCGAAACGGTCCCACGGGGTCAATAAAGCTGTTCTTCTCCCGCGAAGTCTGCCGGTTCGGCGATCTTGACGTGATACACACTCCCGGGGCAACAGGAGCATAATAGACTCAGGTTGCCGGCACCCGGTTCATGGGTATTCCTGTAGGTATTCCGCATGTATAGGAGGATGGCCTTTGACCGTATGGGATGTGATTATCTTAGGTGCAGGGCCTGCAGGTATTTTTGCAGCTTTGGAACTGTCCAGGAAAGCTCCGGAGATGTCAGTGCTAATCCTGGACAAAGGGCATGACATTGAAAACCGGCAATGCCCGGGGCGCGGGAAAATCGGGGGCTGCCTCAACTGCGATCTGTGTTCGATCACATCAGGATGGGGCGGGGCAGGAGCTTTCAGCGATGGCAAACTTACCCTTACAAATCGGTTCGGAGGATTCCTCCACGAATATATCTCCGGGCGTCGGCTCATGGAACTCATAGAGTACATCGACTCCATCTGGCTGGAATTCGGGGCGACTGACAGGATATTTGGCACGGATGAACAGGGGATACAAGAGCTTGTACGCAGGGCGGCGACCGCCGGCCTGGAGCTGATACCTGCGCCTATAAGGCACTTGGGCAGCGACAACAGCCCCAAGATTCTTAAGAACATGTACGCATACCTCAAGCCGCGGGTTGAAATCAGGATGCTTTCTGAGGTGAAGCAGATTATCGTCAGGGATGGCAAGGTGCAAGGGGTGCTGCTTGCAGACGGTGCCGAGGAACGGTGCCGCTACCTCATAGCCGCTCCCGGGCGCGAGGGCTCGTCGTGGTTTTCCCAAGAAGCAATGCGCCTGGGGCTCACCCAAGAAATAAACCCGGTGGATATCGGGGTAAGGGTTGAGATACCGGCGGTGGTGGCTGACGAGATCACGGAAAAAGTGTGGGAGCCCAAGATCCATTACTACTCCAGGGCGTTTGACGACCTCATCAGAACCTTTTGCGTGTGTCCCAGGGGCGAGGTAGTGGTCGAAAACACGGGAGGGGTCGTCACCGTCAACGGGCACTCGTGGAGCGGTTACACCACTGATAACACCAACTTCGCCCTCCTGGTTTCCAAGACCTTCACCCAGCCCTTCAGGAAGCCCATAACTTACGGCAAGTATATCGCCAGCCTGGCTAACATGCTCGGAGGAGGGGTTATCGTCCAGAGGCTGGGGGACCTATTGGACGGGCGCAGGTCTACTGAAAAACGGCTGGCAAAGAGCATGGTTGAGCCTACCCTCAAAGACGCGACTCCGGGTGACCTCACCCTTGTGCTGCCCTACCGGTACATCCGGAACATCCTTGAGATGCTGGAGGCCCTCAACAAGCTCATGCCCGGCATATGGGCGAAGCACACGCTGCTCTATGGGGTGGAAGTGAAATTCTACTCTGCCAGGGTAAAAGTATCGGAAGACATGAGCACGGAAGTAGAAGGGATGTACGCGGTAGGCGATGGTGCCGGGATAACCAGAAGCTTGGCCCAAGCGTCCGTTTCAGGGGTGATTGCGGCCAACTCAATACTGGCTCAGGGATAACTCGGCGGGCTTCTTGGCCGGGTTCCTGACCTGATTCTTGGCCATATTCTTAAGGTTATGGTTAACCGCTGACCACCTCTAACGCTGAAGTGGTCAGAATGAGACCAGATGCCGCGTGCGACTGGTCAATTGCTGACCGGTTTTGAGGTTGGATTCCGGAGTTCTGGTCAACTGATGACCACCTTGGATGTTGAAGTGGTCAGAATGAGACCAGATGCCGCGCGCGACTGGTCAATTGCTGACCGGTTTTGGGTTAGATTGCGGAGTTCTGGTCAACTGCTGACCACCTTTGCTGTTGAAGTGGTCAAGAGCAGACCAGGTGCCGCACAATACTGGCCAATTTCAGACCGGTTCGGGATCGGATCACCATGATACTGGCCAAAACCGAACCAGTGTTCGCCCACAAGTGGTCAAAGATGGGTCAGATCTACCACTTATCTGGCCAGATCCTAGCCAGAACCTGTTCAATCCAACGACGTCCGGTCAACTACCTGGTGAACCTCCAGCCATCTGCAAAGACTTGGTTTTTCTCCTTCCCTCTGCTTTCTGCTCTGGAGTCATTCTTTTGGGGCGGGGGGCACTTTTGGTTCCACAAACCGCCTACGGGGATAACCCCATTCATCCATCCACCGCTGGACAGTCATAGGGGTTACTTCTAACTCTCTTGCTATATCCGCCAGCGACATCTTGTCTTTGTAGTACATACGATGGACTACCTTTTGAGCGCTTTCCCCGTATCGTTCTTTGATTAAGGCCCATATAACATCCCTTATGGTCCGTCTTTCCTTCATCCTGATCCCTCCTTGGACTGTAATATGCTACACCTATTATATTAGTGCCAGATATGAGATATACATTTCTAACGAGTCTCTACCCCGAACCATGTTTCATTGGACACCGGTTTATCGTGATCCAGCACCGCGGTTAGCCATGGAGGGCGGGACTGACAGAACCGACAGGAGGCAAGGTAACGTCTTCTCAGTTACTTTCAGGGTGACAATATCACTGGCCGGCAGCATCAGGCTGCAAGCTCGTTGATTTCGAGTATGAGATATGATAAGATTTGCATCCGGAAGCCGGATATGAAGGTGCCCGGCTTTTTCCATCCCGTGGAGGGGTGGCAGAGCGGTTGAATGCGGCGGTCTTGAAAACCGTTGAGGGTTTACGCCCTCCGTGGGTTCGAATCCCACCCCCTCCGCCATTGGCATCAAAGCCTAAGACATGTTAATATATTGGTGCGGCAAATGCCGCTGAAGCAATGCGGTAGACTGCGGAGAGGTCGCCTAGAGGCCGAGGGCGACGGTTTGCTAAACCGTTAAGGGGGCACACCCCTTCGAGGGTTCGAATCCCTCCCTCTCCGCCACGATAAATGGATGCGCCTGTAGCTCAACTGGATAGAGCGACAGACTACGGATCTGTAGGCTGTGGGTTCGAGTCCCGCCGGGCGCACCATCATATTACGAAAGCAATATAACTGCATTGCGTAGACAGTGCGCCCGTAGCTCAGGCGGATAGAGCGGGGGATTCCTAATCCCCGTCTTGCGGAGGTTCGAGTCCTCCCGGGCGCACCAATTATTCTCAGCCAATGTGAGGCCGGTATCTTGAGGGACAGAAGAGGCGGCCACGCCGACCGACCAGCCAAGATCGAAAGTGCCGGCATCCATGAGTACGGGATGGAGCGGGCGCTGAAAGAGGCGCAGAAGGCGTATTCCATGGGTGAGGTGCCTGTAGGGGCGGTTATCCTCAAAGCCGGTGTTGTGATAGGCCAAGGGCACAACCTCAAGGAGACCTTGAAAGACCCTACCGCTCACGCAGAGATACTGGCCATACGTGAGGCGGCCCGGCGCGAAGCAGGGTGGAGGATCCTGGACGCCACCATGTACGTGACCCTGGAGCCCTGCCCCATGTGCGCAGGCGCCATAGTGATGGCCAGGATCCCGAGGCTTGTCATTGGCACCATGGACCCCCGCACAGGCGCGTGCGGCTCCCTGTGGAATATCGTTTGCGACAAACGGCTCAACCACAGGGTTGAAGTGATAACCGGAGTAAAAGGGGATGAATGCCGGAAGCTGTTGGAGGAGTTCTTCGCAGAGCTCCGGCAGGAAGATACTTGAAACCGCCAGATACTTGAAAACCTTATATCTCTAAAGTAATCTTAGTAGGGCAGCTCTTGCGATTCCCGTGGAGGGGTGTCGGAGTGGTTGAACGAGCCCGCCTCGAAAGCGGGTAGGCGCGCAAGTGCCTCGTGGGTTCGAATCCCACCCCCTCCGCCACGAAGTTAGTCCCTTACTTTTGGCGGTAGGATTCGCGGAGGGATGTCCGAGCGGTTGAAGGAGCACGCCTGGAGAGCGTGTAGACGGGTAACCGTCTCGTGGGTTCAAATCCCACTCCCTCCGCCATAATACTTAGAGCCGGACAATACGACCGCACACATCAGGACTGCCCGGGCGACCACCTGGGCGGTCCTTTTTGTACGCCCATCATTGGACGCGCTATGCTATAATGCGATCTGATTGACTTCCCGCGTTATCTAGAACGATTAGAAGCGTGAACCGTCGTAGCGAGGCGCGGTTGAGGGGGTACAAAGTTGCCGGATACGTTTGGAGGAGCCCTTGCCCTAATCGCCGTGAACGCGACTGTGGTGTTTCTTGCTCTGGCCGGCCTTTCATTAATCATTAGGGTTACCC
>JAAZEL010000014.1 GCA_012512325.1 Candidatus Fermentithermobacillaceae bacterium
AGTTTGAGAGTAGTGTAGTTTCGTAGGGTACTCAGGCTACCTGTCGGTGTACGATTCGACGGGAGTGGTTTGAGAGTAGTGTAGTTTCGTAGGGTACTCAGGTGATCGGCTGTGGTTACCACTATTTTGTTAGGTTTGAGAGTAGTGTAGTTTCGTAGGGTACTCAGGTTAAGCAAAATGCGGATTTGTCAGCCGTATGGTTTGAGAGTAGTGTAGTTTCGTAGGGTACTCAGGTTCCTTCTCCCGACACTCTGAGAGCCCTCGCGTTTGAGAGTAGTGTAGTTTCGTAGGGTACTCAGGTTTACTTTCTTTTCAATGTGACGGAATCCCTGTTTGAGAGTAGTGTAGTTTCGTAGGGTACTCAGGTTATACCTTTTGTGTTGTGTACCCGCCGACAGTTTGAGAGTAGTGTAGTTTCGTAGGGTACTCAGGTGGTGCAGACTGAACTAAATACGCATAAGGCGTTTGAGAGTAGTGTAGTTTCGTAGGGTGGTTGTGTTCGGCTCTCGCTAGTCCACTCGCTCAGACCGAATAGCTAACAGAAATCAGTCATCCGTCACCGACTTCAACCTGATCCTGTAGCGCCCTGTAATGTCTCTCCTCCAATATCCCAGCGCATTATCCTCGCAAGGATATCCTGACCCGTGATGTATGACCAGAGGAACTCCGTTCTTCATTCTTTTATCTGAGACTATACCAATATGATCATCGCGCCGGCCGAATATCACGATATCCCCAGGCTGCCATTGCTTGAGGTTTTCAGCGTCCCACGGAATTACTTCAGTGGTGAGCGAGATGGCAGTACGTTTCAGGAAAACTGAGATATTGGGAACGCGCCGGAAGTCTATGTTTGGGTCGGGATGGCCCTGAACCTGCGGATACAGGTCAACGTTAAGTGCAATGTCTTTGTCTATCTCGGATTTTAGGTCGTAACCCGCAGCCATCAGGGCACGCCAAACCAGGTCGGTACATACACCTTCGCTTTCCGGAGGGTACCCGCCTTCATAGTAGGCGCTCTTGTAGACGGGGCGCGCTTCGACCTGTGCCCGCGCACCGTTGACTATGTCCAGCGAATCGTCTGTTCCGTTGGCATTCCGGTCGACGCCTGACAGTACCTGTTCCACTTCAAGCCTCGGGCGCAGCGATAACACAAGTCCCCGCCTATATCCGTATGAGACTGCTACCACAAAGCAAGCAATGATTACTAGGGCGCCCAATACAGCAGGCCACTTGCTGATGGGTCTGGGATATCTTGTACGGATTCTCTTTCGTTGTTTACTCATACTCAGCCTACTCATACTTGGTCTACACATACTTAGATAGACTTCTGCCCCGTGCCGCATGTTCCTTCCGTTTGTTGCCTGTTCATGTTGAGTACTGTTCGCGTCTTCCACCGTCCTGCGCCCTCTGGCTTTTCGTCTTAGCTCGTCACGCCCCTGCCATGAGCCTTACGACAGCTGCCGATCCATTGTCAGCCTGCACACTTCTTACGCCTGTGGGGCAAACTACCACCAGATACTTGTATCAAGGAGGGTGAACATGCAGCAAACGCAATATCCGCGCCTTTTCCAGGAAGGCAAGATTGGGAAATTGACCACCAGGAACAGGCTGGTTATGCCTCCTATGGGCACCAACCTCGCCCGGGAAGACGGTGAGGTAACCGATACCCAAATCCGGTATTACGAAGAACGGGCCCAGGGCGGTGCTGGGATGATCATCGTTGAAATCGGAGGTGTAGACCCAGGCGGCAGGGCAATTCCCAGACAAATCGGTTTGTGGGACGACAAGTTCATTCCGGGCCTTTCTAAACTCGCGTCTGCAATCAAGAATGCCGGTGCAGTTGCGGCAATCCAAATACATCACGCGGGACGGCAAACCGCGACTGTGATTACAGGATCCCAGCCTGTAGCGCCGTCACCTCTCCCGTGTCCCGTTAACCAGGAAACTCCCAGGGAACTTACTATTGACGAAATCAAAGGTTTGGTGAATGCCTTCGGTGAGGCTGCAAGACGGGCATTTCAGGCCGGGTTCGATCTCGTTGAAATCCACGGCACTCACGGATACCTTGTAAACCAGTTCTTGTCCCCGTACAGCAATCACAGGCAGGATGAGTACGGAGGCTCTTTTGAGAACCGGCTCCGGTTTGCATTGGAGGTCATACAGGCGGTAAAGGAAAAGACTGCACCGGATTTCCCCGTTTCCTTCAGGATGAATGGGGATGAATATGTAGAAGGCGGCATTAAGCTGGAAGAAGCAAAGGAAATGGCCAAGCACTTCATCGATGCAGGGGTTAATGTGCTCCATGTATCAGCAGGGGTTTACGGTTCGCCGGCTCCTAACGTTCCGGTAATGGGAACTCCTCCTGGAGCCCTCTTGCACCTGGCAGAAGGGATCAAGAGCGTGTCGTCTGTTCCGCTAATTGCCGTGGCCAAAATACATGAGCCTGACTTGGCCGAGGACGTGCTGAAAGAGGGTAAAGCGGATTTCATTGCCATAGGGCGGGGGATTATCTGTGACCCTGAATGGCCCAAGAAGGTTCAAGAAGGCAGGGTAGGCGAGATAAGAGGCTGCATCACGTGCAACCAGGGTTGTATTGACAGGCTCTTGGCTGAAGCCGGCAGCGCATCTTGTATTTATAACGCCAGGGCTGGGCGGGAACTCCAATTCCCCATGGGGGAAGCCGGCCATAAGAAGAACGTTGTGATTATCGGTGGTGGGCCTGCAGGCATGGAGGCTGCACGCACGGCTGCCCTCAGAGGGCATACAGTCCATCTTTTCGAAGAGACAAGCGAGCTGGGCGGCCAGGCTCTTTTGGCATCTGCAACCCCTCATAAAGGCGAATTTGCGGAAGTAGTCCGGTATCTGAAGCATGAAATAGACAGGTTCAAAGTCAATGTCCACCTTAACACCCGTGCTGATGCCGGGACTGTTGAGCAGCTTAACCCCGATACAGTCATTGTTGCCACAGGCGCCCAGCCCTTGGTTCCGGATATTCCGGGTGTCGACAGGCCTAACGTAGTTCAAGCATGGGACGTTATTTCAGGCAAAGCGACGCCTAGCGGCAAGGTGGCGGTTATCGGCGGAGGGCTGGTTGGGTGCGAGACAGCCGAACTCCTGGCTGAGAAAGGGTGCCAAGTTGTGGTGTTTGAGCTGCTCAAGGACGTAGTTATTGACATTGGGCCCTCCCTGCGGACTGTATTGCTTGAGCGCCTTATGAACAATCCGAGAATCAAAATCATCACCAGCGCTGAGGTCAAGGAGATAGGTGAAAACTCAGTTGTGGTTGTGAGAGAGGAGGGGCGGCAGGCAATCCAGGGCATAGATACTGTGGTGCTGGCTGCTGGGGCAACACCCAGAAACGAAATAGTAGAGGATATCAAGGCGACCGGGGTTGCTGTACACGTCATCGGAGACGCCCTGGAACCACGGAAAGCTATAGACGCAATACACCAGGCGTTTGAGACTGCGTATGCGCTATAGCAGGCTGGGTTTCGGAAGACTGTTTGCCCGGTAGCCTGCTGGTAGTCTGCCCAGTGGTTTGCCTAGTAGTCTGACTGGTAGTTTTCGTGGCAGTACGCTTGGGAGTTTGCCCTGTGATTTGTCCTGTGGTTTGTCCGGTAGGTGGTTGTTTTGTTGCGCGCTCCGGGGGTTTCCCTTGCCGTTCGCAATGCGGTTTGACCTGAGATTTGCCAAGAGGAGTGGCCTTACGCTAGGCCACTCCGGCTCCAAAGAAGTCCCGGCTCTATCCTGGTATTGCTCTTTGCCGTCACAGTCCCAGAAGCCTGAAAGGTAGCAAGATGAGCCAACGCAATATGTGAAATACACTGCTTACAGCAAACCCAAGGAGCTTAAATGGCAGCACTATGAGCCATATAATGGGATAGAGCACTAAGAACAAGAGCGCCACAGGCCAGCTTAGCACGAAAAGTATTACCCACAGGAGACAACTCACTTGGCTTCACCTCTGTCTTCAAAACTGATGCCGGTACCTGACAGTACAAAGCTATTCTCAACTAGGACTACAACCAACCAGGAATGATTTGTGTTTACAATTGCCGCGTTTCCGGTTGACCGGATTTTCCACTAGCACACTAATACTCTCATACGTACATGGGTCACAAAGGTTTCAAACTGTTCCTGGTTTCCGTAATGCAGCCCATAGATGGAG
>JAAZEL010000015.1 GCA_012512325.1 Candidatus Fermentithermobacillaceae bacterium
ATCCTGAGGATCTCAAGTACACCAAAGAGCATGAGTGGGTGCGGGTTGACAACGGCAAGGCGCGTGTAGGCGTCACTTTCTACGCCCAGGACCAGCTCGGAGACGTGGTATTCGTGGAACTCCCTGAAGTGGGGACCGAGATCAGGGCCGGGGCGATGTTTGCAACTGTAGAGTCGGTGAAAGCCGTATCAGATGTGTACGCGCCGGTCTCAGGGACCATAGTAGAGGTCAACGAGGCGCTCAACGATTCGCCTGAACTGGTAAACGAAGATCCCTACAACGAGGGTTGGATGGTGGTAATTGAACTGTCCGACCCGTCGGAATTGGACAACCTAATGGACAGCACAGCCTACCAAAAAATGGTTGAAGAGGGCGGAGAGTGATGAACTTCTTACCCAATACCGACAAGGACAGGGAGGAAATGCTAAAGGTAATCGGGGTAAGTTCCGTTGGCGAGCTGTTCAGCGACATTCCTCCCCAACTGAGGTTCAAAGGCGACTTGAACATACCGCCGGCCATGAGCGAGCTGGAGCTGGCCAAGCACATGGAAGAGCTTGCTTCCAAGAACACCGCGTGCGGTTACGTCAATTTCATTGGCGCGGGTGCTTATGACCACTACATCCCGGCTGTGGTCAAGCACATCTTGGGCCGGTCCGAATTCTACACCGCGTACACGCCTTACCAGCCTGAGATCAGCCAGGCGGTGCTCCAGTCGATATACGAATACCAGACGATGATATGCGAACTCACAGGAATGGATGCGGCCAATGCTTCAATGTACGACGGGGCTTCCGCGGCGGCGGAATCGGTGACCATAGCCGCGGGCATGGCCAGGCGCAAGCGGGCCTTGGTGTCAAGCACCGTCCACCCTGAAACCAGGGCTGTGATAAAGACTTACGCGGATGCCCGCGACATCGTGATTGAAGAAGTGAGCTACAAGGACGGGGTAACCGATGTAGAGTGCTTGGCTGACAAACTCGGCGATGACGTTGCGTGTGTAGTCATCCAGCAGCCCAACTTCTTCGGCGCCCTCGAGCCTGTGGATGAAATATCTGCCAAGGCCAAAGGCGCCGGAGCCACTTTCATCGTTTCGGTAAATCCCATGACCCTTGGGCTCCTGCGTCCGCCTGCCGAGTACGGTGCGGACATAGTCGTGGGCGAAGGCCAGGTGTTTGGCAACCCCATGGCGTTTGGCGGTCCGTACTTGGGCATCATGGCGGTGAAAGACAAGTTTCTCCGTCGCATGCCGGGCCGATTGGTGGGGATGACCAGCGATAATCAGGGCCGGAGAGGTTTCGTGCTGACCCTCCAAACCAGGGAGCAGCATATCAGGCGGGAAAGAGCCACCTCCAACATCTGCTCCAACCAGGCTTTGAACGCCTTGGCCGCTGTGGTGTACCTGTCATGGGCAGGCAAAGAGGGGCTTAGGCAGATCGCTGGTCAGTGTGTCCAAAAGACCGCGTACCTGGCAGATAGGATAGCCGGGATCAAAGGGTACAGCCTCGCTTGGAAAGCGCCGTTTTTCAACGAGTTCGCAGTGAAGTGCCCCGTGGATGCCGGCCGGCTTGTGGAATCACTGCTTGAGCAGAACATCCTGGCAGGGTACCCCTTGGGGCGCGCTTATCCGGAACTGCCGCAGTACTTGCTCATTGCGGTTACCGAGAAGCGCACCAGGCAGGAAATGGATGCACTTGTGGCCGGATTGGAGGGATTGGCATGAGGACTCCTGAACCTTTGATCTTTGAAATCTCCAAGCCTGGCAGAAGAGCTTATTCCCTTCCGGGACTTGATGTGCCCGCCAAGGGCCTGGAAGAGCTCTTGCCTGAAAAGGAGCTTCGAAAGGAGCCTGCTGAGCTGCCTGAAGTGTCCGAAGTGGATTTGGTAAGGCACTTCACGAGGCTTTCCCAGCTCAACCACGGGGTGGACATAGGGTTTTACCCCCTAGGGTCATGTACAATGAAGTACAACCCCAAGGTCAGCGAAGATGCAGCCAATCTTCCCGGGTTCAGCTGCATCCATCCCTATGTGCCTGAAGAACTGGCTCAGGGCGCCTTGCAGCTCATGTATGAACTCCAGAATTACCTGGCAGAAATCGCAGGTATGGATTATGTATCCCTGCAGCCTGCTGCAGGAGCTCACGGTGAGCTTGCAGGTATTCTGATAATCCGAGCCTACCACAGGGCCAGGAACGATCTGAAGAGGACCAAGATCCTCATTCCCGACTCGGCCCACGGCACCAACCCCGCATCTGCTGCCCTGGGCGGCTTTACCGTGGCTGAAGTGCCGTCTGATGACCGGGGCGGCGTAGACGTGGAAGCGCTTGAGGCGGCAATGGACGAAACCGTGGCGGGGCTGATGCTCACCAACCCCAACACCCTGGGGCTGTTCGATGAAAACATCCAAAGGATCGAACAGATAGTCCACGGCAAAGGCGGGCTGCTGTACTACGACGGCGCAAATGCCAACGCCATTCTGGGTATCTCGAGGCCCGGAGATATGGGGTTTGACGTGCTTCATTTCAACCTGCACAAGACCTTCGGGACTCCTCACGGCGGTGGAGGCCCGGGTTCAGGCCCTGTCGCGGTGAAGTCGTTCCTTGAACCCTTTCTGCCCGTGCCAACGGTGGTTCTCGAGGACGGCAAGTACAAGTTTGACTTCGACAGGCCGCAGACCATCGGGAGGATGAAATCATTCTACGGGAACTTCCTGGTGATGGTGAAGGCGTATGCCTACATCAGAGCTCTCGGGCCTGACGGGCTGAGGGAAGCTTCCCGGGATGCGGTGCTCAACGCCAACTATCTCCTGAGGCGGGTGGCGGGATACTACGACATACCATTCGACAGGCACTGCAAACACGAGTTTGTGGTAAACCCCGGGAAGATCAAGAAGGAGACCGGGGTGAAGACCCTGGACATCTCGAAACGGTTGCTTGATTACGGCGTGCATCCGCCGACCAACTATTTCCCACTGATAGTGGACGAGGCGCTCATGATCGAGCCTACCGAGACTGAGTCAAAGGAGACCTTGGACTATTTCGCAGATGCCCTGATCGCAATTGCAAAGGAAGCGCATGAAGATCCTGAGGCGGTCAAGACCGCCCCTCATACTACAGTGGTGGGCAGGCTTGATGAGGCAGGGGCTGCGCGCAATCTCAACATCAGGTGGAAGAAGTCTGAATGAAGCCGGGGCGGCCGGGTCCGGCCGCCCGTGTTTCGCCTTTGGGCATAGTACTTGCTACAACGAAGCCGGGAGGAGACCATTGTCACAGCATTTGAACCTTGAACCTGCCGATGCACGGCAAATGCCCTTGGATGAACTGCTTGCACTCTCATGGCAAACGAGGCTGTCGTCAAGGCCGGCTTGTTTCGATGCGGTCTATCCTGGCCGTACTCTGCCGGTAAGCGTAACCGGCACCGGGTGTTCCCTCCAATGCGCCCATTGCGGAGGCAAGTACCTGGAACACATGGTGGATGTCCAATACCTTGAACAGGCGCTGTTAAACAAGAACCCCTCAAGCATCTTGCTGAGCGGCGGCTGCGATTCCACGGGACGGGTCCCCCTTGTTCCCCAAATAGACAGGGTACGCAGGATATTGGCCCAAACCGGACGCCACTTCGGGGTAAACGCTCACCCAGGCATCGTGGACCGGAACGAAGCTCAGGCGATAGCCGAATTTGCCACGGTGATATCTTTCGATTTTGTACTCGGCGATCACACCATCCAAGCCGCCTTCGGGCATTCTCGCACAGGCAGGGATTACATCGATGCTTTCAGAAACTTGAGAAGGGGCAGGGCCTTGGTGGTACCCCACATACTTGTGGGGCTGTACAAGGGACAGATACGCGGGGAGTACCGGGCTGTAGAGTTCCTTGCCCGGGAAGGCGTGGATCGGGTGGTGTTCATAGTGTTCATGCCGACCCCCGGAACAAGGTGGGAGCGTTTGTCTCCGCCTGATGTCGGTGAAGTGCTGCGCCTCATGGCTTGGACACGGATTGCCAATCCACGGATGAAGATCGCCCTGGGCTGCATGAGACCAAGGGGGGAATACCGCCGGTCCCTTGAACCGGCGGCCGTGAAGGCAGGTGTGGACGCCATGGTGTTGCCCCACGGCCGGGCACTGGAAGAAGCCCGGAAACTGGGTTTGAGCATTACCAGGAAGGAAGAGTGTTGCGCCTTTGCTTGAAACCATCGGAGTTTCTTACGGTACCTTAATGCTGTTGGGGCTCAAGGATGCCCGGGTGCTGGACATGCCGACCACGGCCCATTTTCTTGTGGGCGAAAACTGTGTTTATTCATGTAAGTTCTGCGCCCAGGCCCGAACCAGCGATTGCTCCCATAACATGCTGTCAAGGATTACATGGCCCCAGACGCCTTGGGAACAGGTAGAAGCGTCTCTTGCCGGTGCGATAGGGTCCGGCGAACTCAAGAGGGTTTGCCTTCAAGTGGTTGACGCGCCCGGGTCTACGTCAGCCGCCCTCGCCTTTGTTAGGAAAATCCGTGCCGCCGGCTGCCTAATTCCTTTGAGTGTGTGCGTAACCCCGACTTCTGTGTCAAGGGTGAGGCTGTTGCTTGAGGCTGGGGCATCAACCGTGGGGCTGCCCATTGACGTTGCCTCGGATGGGCTTCACAGGCAAATCAAAGGCCGGGGATTCAGTGAGGCTTGGGAGGTGCTGGAAGAAGCATCCCAGCTCTGGCCCGGCAAGATATCCACCCATTTTATAGCCGGCTTAGGGGAGACGGAAGAAGAGATCACAAGGTGCATCGCCAAGGCGTGCGATCTGGGGATAAGGGTGGGCTTGTTTGCATTCACTCCCGTAAAGGGGACCCAAATGGAAAATGCGCCTGCCCCAAGCCCTGCGTCTTACAGGAGGATCCAAATAGCTGCGTACTGCCTTTCAAATGGTGGCAGCTTGGACTTGTTTGAGTTTCAAGACGGCAGGATTGTCCGGATCAGGATTTCCGATCCTGAACTGAAGGCCGGTATTGAGAAGGGAATCCCTTTTCAGACGTCCGGATGCACTTACTGTAACAGGCCCTATTATAACGAAAGGCCGGGACAAGTGCCCATGAACTACCCCAGGCCTCTTACCGCCCCAGAGGCGCGGGATTGCATTTCCGAGTCCCGGCTGGATCTAAGCTGATTCGGGCCGGGTGGCAGGTTGAGCTGACCGGAAAGGAGGCAGACCGGTGAAAGTCAGGCTCCTGTCCCACGGGCCTATGAAGGGCAAGTTCAACATGGCCGTGGACGAAGGGATACGCAACGCGTACCTGAGGGGAGACGTAGGTCCCACTTTGCGCTTTTACCGGTGGAAGCCGGCTTGTCTCTCAGTGGGACGATTTCAAAATGTTGGGAAGCAAGTGGACCTTGAGAACCTAAGGGATTTGGGTATAGACCTCGTTAGGCGCCCCACCGGCGGCAGGGCGGTGCTCCACGATGACGAACTCACCTACAGCGTGGTGGTTTCAGAGAAGTTGCTGCCCGGGTCGGTGCTGGAGACCTATATGACATTATCCCAGGCGCTGGCGGACGGGCTGAGAGCTTTGGGCATCCCCGCGGAGCTCACTGAAGTTGAGCGGGGAGTTACCGCAAGGGATCCCAGGTTCAAACATGCGGCTTGTTTTTCGGCGCCTTCGTGGTATGAAATCGAAGCCTGCGGTAAAAAGATCATCGGCTCGGCGCAGGTCAGGAAGGGCGGGGTCATCCTCCAGCACGGTTCCATCCCTTTGACCATGGATCCGGCTAAGCTGGCCAGGTGCTTTAAGACCCGTTCCCCTGGCGGCGCAGAGCGGCTCCAATCTATGTTGGCAGGCAAGGCTGCAGGTCTGTCTGAGATCTGTGGACGATATATCAGCTCCCGGGAACTTGAGAGGGAGCTGACAAGGGCATTTGAAAGGGTTCTCGGCTGGAAAGCCGAAAGAGGTTCCCTGACTCCGTGGGAAGTCGGTGAAGCCGTCAGATTGTCCCAGGGTAAGTACGGGTCAATGGGTTGGACCATGGAACGGTCGGGCACCGGTTGAAGGCAATTCATGCTAGACTCAGGCTAAACTCAGGCTAAACTCAGGCATACGGGGAGGTTAGGACATATGTTCGACGTTGTGGTAATCGGGGCAGGGCCCGGAGGCTATGTCGCTGCCATAAGAGGCGCGCAAATGGGGGCCAAGGTTGCCCTGGTTGAGGGAGCGGGACTGGGAGGGACATGCCTGAATGTGGGCTGCATCCCTACCAAAGCCTTGGTGCATTGTGCATCCACATACCTGAGCGCCGTAAATGCCGGCCGGTTTGGCATACATGCCAAAGAGGTCACCCTCGATATGGCCGCGGTGATAGCCCACAAGCGCAACACCGTTGAGCAGCTGGTTTCAGGTGTGGAAAAGCTGGTTCAAGGCAACGGCGTCCAGGTTTACAAAGGTTGGGCCAAGATACCGGCTCCGGGCAAAGTCGAAGTGGCCTTGGAAGGTGGCTCGGAGGAACTCTTGGAAACCAAGAATATAGTGATTGCAACAGGTTCGAAGCACTTCAACTTGCCCTTTCTGGAAGGAAAGGCGGTCAATTCCGATCAATTATTGGAACTGGATCACGTGCCTGAGCGGTTGTGCATAATAGGAGGCGGTGTGATAGGCATTGAATTTGCTTGCATCTTTTCGGCTTTCGGGGCTGAAGTTACGGTAATCGAGCTGTTGCCTTCTATCCTTCCTAATATGGACCAGGAGATATCGCGCAGGCTGGCACTGATATTGAGGAGAAAAGGCATCAACATCCATACAAACACCCAGGTAACAGGGGTCATTGGTGACGGCGGGGGCCAAGTTGTGCTGGCCAAAGCCAAGGACGGCACCGAGATCCGGTTTGAGGCGGACCTGGTGCTGTCAGCCGTGGGCAGGGTGCCCAATTTCGGCGGCATCGACCTGGATGCCTTGGGAATCCAATACGACAGAAAAGGTATAAAGACGGATGAGCGGATGGCGACGAATATCCCGGGGATATGGGCCATAGGGGACGTAGTGGGGCGTACCTTGCTTGCCCACGGGGCTTCAGCAGAAGGCATCGCTGTGATGGAAAACATCTTCGGCAAGGCCAAGGCCATGGACTATTCGGCCGTGCCGGCATGCGTGTTCTCGATTCCCGAGTGTTCGTCGGTGGGATATACCGAACAAGAGGCCAAGAAAGAAGGTTTACAAGTCAGAGTATCGAAGTTCCCTTTTGGCGCAAACGGCAAAGCCCTGTCAATGGGAGCCACTGACGGTTTGGTAAAGGTCTTGGCAGACGGCGGCACCGGAAAGGTGATTGGCATGCACATACTGGGGCCCCATGCAGACGACCTGATCCACCTGGGTGCCATGGCGGTGAAGCTGGGTCTTACCGCCCAAGAGCTTGAAGACATGATATACGCGCACCCGACTTTGTCGGAAGCGGTTATGGAGGCGTTCTACGGTTTGGGCTCAGGTACGATTCACCTGTTGAGCCGACGGTAGAATTGTGGCCTCACGAGCTTAACCACTGGAAGGAGGAGCATCAATGAAATTGCACTTAAGGAGTCTGGCTGAGGTTGACCCTGAGATTAAGGCAGTTCTGGACAATGAGGAAAAGCGCCAGGTTAGCGTTATAGAGCTGATTGCGTCGGAAAACATGGTTTCCAAGGCGGTACTGGAAGCGGCAGGCTCTGTGCTGACTAACAAATACGCAGAGGGCTATCCAGGTAAGAGATACTACGGTGGCTGTGAGTTCGTTGACGTAGCTGAAACCCTTGCCCAGGACAGGGCGAAGCAGATTTTCGGTGCCGAGCATGTAAACGTTCAGCCCCACTCAGGTTCCCAGGCCAATACCGCGGTGTACTTTGCGGCCCTAACGCCGGGGGACACTATCTTGGGGATGAACCTTGCACACGGAGGCCACCTTACCCACGGAAGCCCCGTGAACATCTCCGGGAAATATTTCAACGTTGTGCCGTACGGCGTCGATCCCAATACCGAGCTCATCGACTATGACCAAGTGAGGGCCTTGGCCAAAGAGCACAAGCCCAAGCTGATTGTGGCCGGGGGAAGCGCGTATCCCAGGATCATAGATTTTGCTGAGTTCAGAGCCATTGCCGATGAAGTAGGCGCCCTGCTTATGGTGGACATGGCTCATTTTGCAGGACTTGTGGCTGCCGGCCTCCACCCGTCACCTGTGCCCTATGCCGATTTTGTCACCACCACCACCCACAAGACCTTGAGAGGTCCCAGGGGCGGGATGATCCTGTGCACTCAGGAGTGGGCCCAGGCGATAGATAAGGCTGTGTTCCCGGGAATCCAGGGCGGCCCTCTCATGCACATCATCGCTGCCAAGGCCGTGGCCTTCAAAGAAGCCCTCGAGCCGTCCTTCAAGGAATACCAGGAGCAGATCATAAGAAACGCCAAGGCATTGGCTGAAGGATTGGTGTCGAGAGGCTACAGGCTGGTTTCAGGAGGGACTGACACCCATCTGATGCTCGTGGATCTCACTCCCAAGAACATGACAGGCAGAAAGGCTGAAACCATCCTGGACAGCGTAGGGATTACCGTGAACAAGAACGCCATCCCCTTTGACAAGAGAAAACCGACTGTTACCAGCGGCATAAGGATTGGCACCCCCGCGGTTACAACCAGGGGCATGAAGGAACCTGAGATGGAAGTAATCGCCTCCCTGATAGATGCAGCTTTGGAATCCAAGGGCGACGAGAAGCGACTGGAAGCCGTGGCACGCCAGGTGAAGGAACTCACAGACAGGTTTCCCTTCTACAACGCCTGAATAGCTGGAACCCGCGATGAGTCTGAAAGGGCGATTAGCTGAGGAGGTGGGTCCTGTGGAGATCTTGGATAAGCTTAGGCTCAAAATGAGCCAGGTGCCTGTGGATGCTTTCATGGTGTCAAACATGCAAAACTGGCGTTTTATATCGGGCTTCACGGGTGATGCCGGGATTTTGCTCATAACGCAGGACGAGGCGATCATCTTTACGGATTCTCGATATACGGAACAGGCCGAACAGGAAGCGCCCGGCTATACAGTCATAAAAACCCTGGTGGAAAAAGATGTAGTAAAGGAAACTATAGATAAGCTGGGAATAGGCGCCATCGCTTTTGAGAAGGATTACGTCACGTATTCCCGTTGGGAGAAGCTCGGGCAGACCTTCAAGGATCAAACCTTGGTAGGCGTTTCAGGGTGGGTTGAAGAGCTCAGGGCAGTTAAGTCAGAGGAAGAAGCGGGGTACATAGCAAAAGCCCAGAGCATAGCGGATGAGGCTTTCAGCCGGCTGTTGCCCATGGTAAAGGCGGGCGTGAGCGAAGCCGAACTGGCGCTGGAACTCGAGTTCACCATGAGGAAGCTGGGTTCAGACGGCATTGCCTTTCCGTTTATTGTGGTCTCAGGCGCGAGGTCGTCCCTGCCCCACGGCGTACCTACTTCCAAGCGACTTGAACCGGGGGATTTTGTGACCTTTGATTTCGGTGCCCGCTTCAAGGGGTATTGCTCTGACATGACCAGGACGGTTGTGGTGGGGCATGCGTCTGACAAGCACAAGCAGATTTACGATGTGGTGTTGAGGGCACAGCTTGCGGCCCTTGAAGTGATAGGACCCGGCGTGCCGGCAAAACAAGTTGACCTTGCCGGCCGAAAGGTGATAGAGGAAGCCGGATACGGCGACTACTTCGGCCACGGCATCGGGCACGGGGTAGGGTTGAACGTGCATGAAAGGCCTTCAGTTGGCAAAACTTCAGAAGACGTGCTGCAGCCCGGAATGGTGATAACCGTGGAGCCGGGGATATATATCCCGGGGTTCGGCGGGGTCAGGATAGAAGACCTTGTGCTGGTTACGGAAGACGGTAAGAAGAACTTGACGTCAAGCCCAAAGGAACTCATAGTGGTCTAGAAAGGTATCGTAAGGAAGCGGGGTAGTACTTAATGATATCCACCAACGACTTCCGAACAGGAGTAACGATCGAGGTTGACGGGCAGCCATGGATTGTGATTGACTTTCAACATGTGAAGCCCGGCAAAGGCTCGGCTTTTGTCAGGACCAAGCTCAAGAACGTGATAACCGGGGCAGTGCTTGAGAAGACCTTCAGCGCCGGCGAGAGGGTGCCCAGGGCGCGCATTGAAAGGCGCGAGGCCCAGTACTTGTACAGTGTGGGCGACGATTATACCTTCATGGATGTCAATACCTACGATCAGACAACAATATCTAAGGAGACATTAGGAGAAGGGATCTTATACCTCAAAGAGAACATGAACGTCCATATTATGACCTATGAAGGCCGGGTCATAGGTGTGGAATTACCCACCTTCGTGGAGCTGGAAGTGGTCCAGACCGACCCGGGCTTCAAAGGGGACACCGCTACCGGCGGGTCGAAACCGGCCACTCTGGAGACAGGGGCCGTTGTAAAGGTCCCCTTGTTCGTGAACGTAGGCGACGTGTTGAAAATCGACACGAGGACCGGGGAGTATATTGAAAGAGTTTCCAGCTAACCATATAGGCAAAGGAGGTATTAAGGTGTACGACCTTAACGAAAGGGTGTCTTACCTTCAAGGATTGCTTGACGGTTTGGACATCGCTGACGACAGCAAAGAGGGGAAGGCCATCAGCGTCATAGCTGATATCCTGGAGGAAGTGGCCTATGTCATCTCCGACTTGATTGAGGCGCAAAGACAGCTTGAAGAGTACATAGACTGCATAGACGACGATCTTGCAGATCTTGAAGATGAGGTATATCTCGGGGATTTTGTGGAAGTGGAGTGCCCCAAGTGCGGGGAGCCGGTTGAAATCGATGCGTCCCTATTTGACGATCCCGATGCCATCATCATATGCCCGGAATGTTCCGAAACTTTCAGTCCGGAAGATGTTGACTGGGTAACGTGCTATTGCGAGTTGGATGACGATGAATGGGACGATGATGACGAGGGCGATGATGACGACTGGGACGATGACGACGAAGACGATGATGATGACGATGATGAGTAACCCGATAAGGTAAACCTCCTGTAAGTCGAGCCGGGCTACCGGCCAATAAGCTACAAGCCAATAGGAAGCAGCCATTTGATGGCTGCTTTTTTGTTGTGCCCCTTTCCGTGTTTAGTCATATAAGCTCGTCCGCAGCCATATGTTATGACAACAGGGAGGGAAGAAGTCTCATGTCCCGGACTGTCAGAAGCGTTCTTACCCAGGACATAATGCCCCTTTATTCCAGTAGGATAAGGAATGCCCTGGCCCAATGGATTAGCCTCCATCCACGGCGAGCTGAAACCATCCGGGAAGTACGCCTTAGGGCCGGGCTGCCTCTGTGTATCGGGTTTTCAGATGGGGATGAGTTAATGGACGACCTGATTGTATCCCAGGCCGACATCGAGAAGACTCTTTCCCTGATAACAGACTGTTCCTACTACGCCTTGGAGGATGAGTTCAAAGGGGGTTACATAACCGTCCCCGGCGGGCACAGGGTTGGTTTGTCGGGGCAGGTGATTGCTTCCTCCGACGGCGAACACAAGCTCAGGCATGTTTCGGCTCTTTGCTTCCGGATTGCCCGGGAGGTGAAGGGCGTTGCCGAACCTATAGCACCCCAACTCATGCTGCCCGACACGGGCATAGCTTCCACCTTGGTGATCTCTCCTCCGGGTTGCGGCAAGACTACGTTTCTGAGGGATCTCTGCAGGCTTCTGGGAAACGGCATGGCTGCCTGGAACTTACCTCCCGCCCAAGTTGCTATAGTGGATGAACGCTCGGAAATTGCCGCGTGCTACGGTGGCGCCCCCCAGCTTGATGTGGGCCCGCGGGCAGACGTGTTGGACAGGTGCCCCAAAGCCAAGGGTATCAACATGCTTCTCAGGTCCATGAACCCTGATTTCATCGTGACCGATGAGTTGGGCGGTGAAGAAGATGCCCGGTCAGTGGCCTTAGCCCTATCAGGGGGTGTCAAGGTGATCGCCAGTTGCCACGGCAAAGACCTCCATGACATACGGAGCAAGCCATATTCAGAGTGGCTGGTTTCCAGAGGATACTTCACCAAAGCCGTGGTGCTCTCAAAGCGGAACGGGCCCGGCACTGTGGAGTATGTGGGGGATATCAACTAATGGGCGGGGCACTCTTCTGGACAAAGGCCTTGGGGTCGCTCTTCATCATTTGTGCCGGGATCCTGGGCGGCAAACTCATGGCCGGAAAGCTCGAGAGAGAACTTGAGGAGCTGGGCAGGTTCGAACTTGCGCTGCTAAACCTGTCCACCGAGATCTCATACTCCTTGTCTCCTCTACCCAAAGCCTTGGCCAACGCAGGGCGCAAAGCGGGAGGCGACACAGGCATCCTGTTCTCCCTTACGGGAAGCCTCTGCGGACTTGAGCAACGAAGGACCGTGGAGGAAGCTTTCGGCCTGGCCCTGGAGCGTTCCCAAGGCCTGAACCTGCCCGCAAGGCTGGTTGAAGTGATGACCGTCCTTGTAAGAAACCTTGGGGTATGGGGATGTAAGGAGCAAATTGGCTTCATAGATATGGCTCTAAGGGAAACGAGAGACTACAGGGCCTCTGTTCAGGAGGAGTACTCCAAGAAAGCCCGGATGTACCGTTCTCTGGGACTCCTGTTAGCACTAGGTATTGTAATAGTGCTGTTGTGAGAGGTGAAGGAGTTGCCCAATACCGACGTGATTTTCAAGATTGCGGGGTTGGCGATTATCGTGTCCGTACTGCATGCCGTTGTCAAACAGGCAGGCAAGGAAGAGTATGCGTGGCTCATCACCTTGACAGGCGTGGTCATTGTCCTGTCCATGGTCATGGGGCTTGTGGCCGACCTTTTCCAGGCAGTGAAATCAACTTTTGGCCTTCCATGAGGTGTGTTCCAGGTGGACATATTCAAGATAGTGATCTGGGGAATAACGGCCGGTATGATATTGCTCCTGATACGCCGTGAGCGGCCTGAACTGGCCATGGGGTTTTCGTTGGTTGCAGGGGTTTCCATCCTCCTGGCGGTGCTGCCCGGCCTGAGAACCGTGGTATCCGCCTTTTCGGACATTGCGTCAGAAGCAGGGTTGGGACCCTTGTACTTCGGCATCATCCTGAAGGTGGTTGCAATATCCTACATAGCTGATCTTGGGGCTTCAATTTGCAGGGATGCTGACGAAAACCTTATCGCTTCCCGGATTGAGATGGCAGGCAAGATCCTTATCCTTGTGTGTTCCATCCCTATCATCCAGGGGATAGTGGAACTCATAAGAACTCTCTTGACTTGAGCTCCCAGAGGTATGTGAGGTGCTGCCGGTGTATCGGAGGAAGTTGCCCAAACTTCAGACCCTATTGCTGGGTATGGTAGTGGTTGTCGCGGCCGTCGTGATGTCCGCCGGAGATGCCTATGCCCAGGCTCCTGAAACTATCTGGCAAGAGTCTTTGCGGAACATAGAAGAGTCAGGCCTGGGCGTGCCCATAGAGCAACTGTTTGAAGATATTTTCCGGCAAGAAGGGCCTGGTTTCCAAGATATGGTCCGGGGCATCCTCACGGGAAAGGGCGTAAGACTCACAGACTGTCTGAAGCTCATGCTCGGGCAAGCCCTTGGCAATTTCTCAGGGTATGCAAGGATCCTGGGCCGGATAATCCTGATAGGGGTCACCGTCAGCTGCCTTAGCATCTTGGGGCAAACCATGGCGCCTGACGGTTCAAGCCGAATTGCCCAGACATCCGCTCACATGGTGCTCGTGCTCATCGCGGTACTATCGTTCAGAGACGCCCTGGCCGTATCCACGGAAGCCGTAGACGGCCTTAGGACCGCTTTCTTTGCCTTCATCCCGGTTGTGACCGGCATGGTGCTGGCCTCGGGGGCTCCCGTAACCGCAGGGGTGCTCTACCCCACAGTGTTCGGGATGGGCACCTTGGTCAGCGTTTTCATCCTGGATGTGGCGTTTCCCCTGATCTTTACATCCATCGCTATCGATCTGGCAGGCAGCTTAGGCGGGGGCGAAAGGGTCTCAGGGGTGGCTGACATGCTGAGGCAGATGGCTTTTGTGGGCATGGGTTTATTGCTGTCCGGATTTGTAGGGGTAGTGGCGGGGGAAAGGGCGGCGGCGGGGGTTGCTGACGGAATCGCCCTCCGGACGGCTAAGTACATGAGTTCCACTTTCATCCCTGTAGCGGGAAAGATGGTGGGAGACACCATGGAGATGTTTTTTCAGTCCCTGTTTGCCCTAAGGTCTGCCATCGGGCTGGCCGGCTGCATTGCCCTGATAGGTGTGGTGTTGTCTCCCCTGGTGAAAGTGTTTTCGTGTTTTGTAGCCTGGCGGATAGCTTTGGCGTTGCTCGGACCCACCTGCGGGCCTGAGGTAAAGCGCTCAATGCAGGCGATGGCGGGCGGGGTCGGGCTTCTGGCCATGGTGCTGTTTTCCACGTCGTTCATATTCATGATATGCCTGTCCCTGGTGGCCCAGGCGGCCAAAGGGCTGTGATTAAGGAGGTCACAAGTGGAGTCTTTGAAATCGTGGGCAAGAACCGTCTATTTGGTCGCGGTGATATCGTCTGCGGCCCTCCTGATGATTCCCAAGTCCATGCAGAAGCAGTCCAAGTTCGTCATAGAGTTGTTGCTGCTTCTGTGCATTGTGGCTCCCGCCGTAGGTCTTGTAGGCAAGTCCCACGAGGTAGCGGGCATTAGGTGGGACTACGCAGACCTGGCACCTGAAGATTTTTCCTTGGAACGCTTCTACGCAAGTGAGGTCCAAAGGCGGGCGGTACAGATGGGCCTTGCCGCCGGGTTGCGGATCCACAGTGTGGAGGTGGAAGCCCGGGGGATTGCACCTGATTTCTCAGGCACTAAGGTATACGTTTACCTGACCGGTCCAATCGATGAATCAGAGGCTGAGGTAATTCAGAAGTTCAGAGAGCTCCTTGCAACCCATCTGGGCATAGATCCCAAGCACATCTGCTTTGAGCAGCTCCAGGAGTAGCCCGACAGGGAGGTGTGAGTGATTGGACGACAGAAAAGCAGCGGCAGGGACGGCGAGACCCGTCTCCAAGGCTAAGAGGTTCGAGTTCGCTTTCCTGAAGCCCGAATACCTCAAACTGGTCCTGTTTGGAGTCCTAGGGCTGATCTTGGTCATCGCAGGAAGCCTCATGTCAGACCCCGGCAAAGCTGCGGATTCAGGGGAGTATCATGGGCTTTCGGGGTTAAGGGAATACCAGGAGGCACTCACAAGCCAATTGGAGCAGGTGATTTCAGCCATTCAAGGTGCAGGAAGGGTTCGGGTTTCCATCACCCTGGAAAGAGGACATGAAACGGTTTACGCGGCCAACACATCGGTTTCCCGGAACACCCAGTCCGAATCTACGCCCCAAGGCCAAACCAGGCAGACCGTTACTGAAACAGAGACGTCTCAAGCGGTGACCGGAAGGGGCCTGGGCTCAAACGATTCCCTCCTTCCGGAGACAGTTTTGCCTCCCAGGATCTCAGGGTGTGTGGTGGTTGCAGAGGGTGCCCGTGACCCTGCCGTGAAGACCAACATATACAGGGCCGTTCAGGTACTCTTGGACATACCCATCTACAAGATCGAAGTGCTGCCGATGGGAGGAGGGAGGTAAATGAAATCCGATTCTGTCATGAGAAGGTTTCAGGAAAGCTTGGAGGTAACCAGAAGCGCGAAGAAGCAAATATGGCAGGTGCTTGTGTTCCTGTTAATCGTGGCCGGCCTGTTGTACTACGTATCCACCCGTGCCCTGGACGTGGTAAGACTGGGTACCGGGGATATTCCCGCCGGGGCCGTTGAAGATGGTGAGGACTTCTTCGCAGAGTTCAGATTGGCCCGGGAGAAGGTGCAGAAGGAGCAGATGGATCTGGTTAAGAAAGTGATGGAAGACAAGACCGCATCGCCTGAGGTCCGGGATGAAGCCCATCTGCGGTACCTTACCCTGGTGGATGCCTTGGGCAAGGAACTGAGGATTGAGGGTATTCTCAAAGCCAAGGGCCTGGATTCACTGGTTTTTCTGTCCGGCGATTCCTGTACCGTGGTGGTCAGGACAACTGCCTTGTCCGAAAAGGAGGTGGCTCAGATAGGGGATGCAGTAAAGCGGATTGCCAAGGTGAGCTTGCAAAACATTACCGTTATCCCGACACCCAAGTGATTAGGATTGCAGGCGTGCAAGAAGGGTCTGTATAATGGTCATGGATACACGTGCAGAGGAGGCACACCGCAATGCCTGACTATATCAACGTTTCGGATGACTTGAAGAATAAGGACTCGAAAGTGCGAATCTCCGATGAGGTAATAGCTGCCATTGCAGGCGTGGCCGCATCCCAGGTGGAGGGAGTGGCTACTATGTCAGGCAATATTGTAGGTGATATATCCAGCGCCATCCTGGGCAAGAAGAACAAGGGCAGGGGGGTCAAGGTCTCCTCCGGGGAAAAGGAAGTATCCTTGGATCTGTACCTTAACGTCAGGTATGGCGCCAGGATCCCCGAAGTGGCGTACAAAGTCCAGGAGAATGTCAAGAAGTCCATAGAGAGCATGACTGATCTCAAAGTGACCCAGGTAAACATCCACATTCAGGGAGTGTCCCACGAGGGTGTCAGAGCCGGCTCTGACGCGTGAACAGAAAGAGGTGGTCTTGTGCGCTTTGCCGACAGGGTAGTCCTGACGATCTACGCAGTGTCCCTCTCGTTGATTTCTCTCGTGCTCCTCATAGTCAGCTTCGGGTGGGAAAGGCCTCTCACCGCTTTTGTCGAGAGTGTGAGGACGCCTACAGGCAGGACTGTGTTGGGCGTCGTGTCGGGCTTCTTGTTCCTGATAGGCCTCCGCTTTGTGTATGTAGGCTTAAGGAAGGCGCCCGTGCATGCCCTTGTACACGACACCGAAATGGGCCAGGTGCGCATTTCCCTGGTGGCCGTGAAGAATCTGGTCACCCGGGTGGCATCGAGGATTCCCGGCGTGAGGAACGTGAGGGCAGTGGTTACCACAGGTGAACTCGGGCTGTGTGTGTCCCTGGAACTCAAGGTTGCGGTAGATGCAAACTTGCCTGAGCTGGCTGACAAGCTTCAAAAGACAGTGTCTTCCTACGTCAAGGATATTGTAGGCGTCAATGTGGAAAAGGTATCCGTATCCGTGGCTGATATCGCCTTGGAAGGCAGGCGTTAGGAGGTGCCCCGGCGGTGGAAGAGGGTTTGTTGAGCATGGTCATCTCATGGGTACGGAAGCATCCCGGCCGGGCCCTGGGGACCTTGATCGGCCTTGCCGTAGGGTTGTCCCTGATATTTCTCGGGTTTTGGAAAACCCTTGTGATAGGAGTGGCCACCTGGTTAGGGTATTCTATAGGAAGATGGACAGATGAAGAAGGAAAGGGGATAAGGGATTTCCTGGAGGAAAGGTTTCCGGGAAGGCCGTATTTTCATTGAGCGAGCGTAAGATGACAAGACATGATTCACGGGTATTAGCGCTGCGTGCGCTTTTTTGTTGGGAAGTAGGCAATATGGATCCTGACGAGTGCTTAAACTACCTGGTAGTTGAGGCACAGCAGGAACTGATCCTCGACCCGGACAATGTGGAATATGCCCGGGCGCTTACACTAACCGCCATCGACAGGGTGAGCCAGATCGACCAGGCCATCGATGAGGTATCGGTGGGTTGGCCTGTGCAAAGGATGCCCAAGGTTGACCTCTCAATCATCAGGCTTGCCTACGCTGAAGCAATCGTTTTGAAAGGTGCCCCTGTGGAAGTGGTGCTGGACGAAGCAGTGGAACTTGCCAAGGAATTCGGCACCCATGCCTCCCCTAAGTTTGTCAACGGATTGCTTATGGGGATTTTCCGAAAAATGGGCTGGTCAAGGATTGTGAAAAACGGTACAATACGAGAGTGAGGGTGTACATCATTTAGTGAAACTCAATAGCGTAAATCAATGTAGGTGTGGGAGGATAGGCGAATGAACCAAATACTTAGGAAGCGGGTGCTGACTCCTGTAACGAAGGAAATAGTGGTCGCGGCGCCTCACATCGCTAGAAAAGCCCAACCGGGACAGTTCGTTATCTTGCGGGTGAGCCAAGAGGGAGAACGGATTCCCCTAACCATCGCAGATTTCGACCGTGATGAAGGCACTATTACCCTTGTGTACCAGGAAGTCGGTTACACAACCCGGCTCTTAGGCAAGCTTGAGCCCCACGATCATATCTTGGACTTGGCCGGTCCCCTTGGATTGCCTGCTGAGCTTCCCGACAAGGGACGGGTGATTGCAGTGGGCGGCGGAGTAGGGGTTGCTCCTTTGTTGCCCAAGTGCAAAGAGCTCCACAGGCGGGGTATCAACCTTATCAGCATAATCGGCGCACGTTCTTCCGATCTCATTATCCTGGAAGACGAGATGAGGGCGTGCTCAGATGAACTGCATATTTGCACCGATGACGGAAGTCGCGGTTTCAAGGGGTTTGTGTCGGACAAGCTCAAGCAGATGCTTGAGACCGAGCTGAACCCGGATGAAATCGACGAAGTGATTGCCATCGGGCCTATTCCAATGATGAAAGCCACCTGTGCCGCTGCCAAGGAGTTCGGAGTCAAGACCTGGGTTTCCATGAACCCGATTATGGTTGACGGCACCGGTATGTGTGGTGCATGCAGGGTTACCGTAGGCGGCGAAACCAAGTTTGCGTGTGTGGACGGGCCCATGTTCGACGGTCACCTGGTGGATTGGGATGAAGCTTGGAGACGGGCTAACTCGTACAGGGAACAAGAACAGATTGCCAATGAACGTTGCAGATGCGGAGGTGACCGGCAATGGCTTTGAAGAAGAGCAGGGTTGAAATGCCTGTGCAGGATTCGGAGGCAAGGAAATCCAATTTCGACGAGGTAGCTCTCGGTTACACTGAAGAGATGGCATTGGAAGAAGCGGCCAGATGCCTCAATTGCAAGAAACCGTTCTGCGTGGAAGGTTGCCCAGTTAACGTTAGAATTCCGGAGTTCATCAAGCTGATCACGGAGAAGAAATACCAGGAAGCTATCAACGTGGTCAAGTCGACTAACAGCCTCCCTGCGGTATGCGGCAGGGTATGTCCCCAAGAGATCCAGTGTGAATCCAAGTGCATCCTGGGTCGCAGAGGCGAACCTGTGGCTATAGGCAGGTTGGAGAGATTTGTCGCCGACTGGGAAATGGAGCACGGCAATCCCGAAGTGCCCGAGATTAAACCCAACGGCAAGAAGGTTGCCATTGTGGGCGCAGGGCCTGCAGGGCTCACGTGTGCAGGGGATTTGGCCAGACTTGGTTACGAAGTGACCATCTTTGAGTCCCTCCACGAACCCGGTGGCGTGTTGATATACGGGATACCTGAGTTTAGGCTGCCCAAGGATATCGTCAGAAGAGAAGTGGACTATGTAAAGCGCTTGGGAGTCAAGATCGAAACCAGTTTCATAATCGGCCGGACCATGACCATCGAGGAACTGTTCGACAAAGGTTTTGACGCAGTGTTCATCGGAAGCGGCGCCGGTCTGCCCATGTTCATGCGTATCCCGGGCGAGAACCTCAACGGCGTGTACTCGGCCAACGAATATCTGACACGCATCAACTTAATGAAGGCTTACAAGTTTCCGGAATACGACACGCCCATCGTATCGGGGAAGAAGGTAGCCGTAGTGGGAGCCGGGAACGTGGCCATGGATGCCGTCAGGTGTGCCTTGAGGCTGGGCGCCGAAAAAGCTATGATTGTGTACAGGAGAGGCAGGGAAGAGATGCCTGCCAGGGCAGAAGAAATCCACCACGCCGAGGAAGAAGGAGTGGAATTCCACCTGCTTACCAAGCCTGTGAGGATCCTCGGAGACGAAAAGGGTTGGGTTGCGGGCATGGAATGTATTAGGATGGAGCTGGGCGAGCCTGACCAGTCAGGAAGGCGCCGTCCTGTGCCGATTGAAGGCTCTGAATTTGTGATGGACGTGGACACTGTAATCATGGCCTTGGGTACTTCACCCAACCCGATACTCGTCCAGACCACAGAAGGACTGGACGCCCACAAGTGGGGAGGCCTGATTACCAAGTCTGAAACCGGCAGAACCACCAAGCCGCGGGTATGGGCCGGCGGCGACGCGGTGACGGGAGCGGCAACCGTAATCCTGGCCATGGGCGCAGGCAAGGCTGCTGCCAAGGATATCCACGAGTACCTGGAAAGCGGCAGCGCGGACTGGTAAGCACGGGTAGCTCCCGGTTGAGCCGATGGTTGGAGTGTCCGGTGGAACTGCCTGGTTGGGGCTCCTGGCCCGCAGGACCGGCCACCCGGGCACAACCGCCTGAAGAAGCTGGCCAAGCTCCTGGCTAAGTTCCTGGCTAAGCGCGGGCAGCTCAGGCCGGCTGAACCCGCGGGAGCCTTATCCGGTCTCAGCGACCAGGCAAATCCGGCCGGATACACGTAGACGGACATAAGAACAGGAAGGGTGGCACCTGGGTGGATCTTAGGGATGTTATCTCCGTTACCCAGCTGAATTCCTATATCCGCAACCTGTTCTGGCAAGATGAGTTCTTGCGACAGGTGTTTGTGCAGGGTGAGATAGCTAACCTGAGAGACTACCAGGGCCACCTTTATTATACCCTAAAAGATGAAAAATCGAGCATAAGGGCGGTTATGTGGCGGAGCAACAGGACCCGCATGAGTTTCGTGCCCAAAGAAGGTATGCAGGTCATCGTTGCCGGGAACGTATCCGTGTATGAGCGGGACGGTGTGTACCAGGTATACGCC
>JAAZEL010000016.1 GCA_012512325.1 Candidatus Fermentithermobacillaceae bacterium
CTGTGGACATGCCTCAGGGCGATTCTGGTATACTTGAATCGCGAGGCCCGCGTGGGCGATCAAGAGTCTGAGGGGTGAACAGATGAGACGTTCCCGGCCAATAGCAATTACAGGACTGCTTGTAGCTTTATCAGTGCTCCTAACCAGGTTTGCGTCTTTCCGCCTGGCTATCGGGGGTATAGAGGGAATTCGCGTTGGCATCGGCAGCCTGCCTAACATGATGGCCGGGATACTCCTGGGGCCTTGGTACGGCTTTCTGGCCGGCGCGTTTGCTGACATCTTGGGCATGATCCTAAGCCCCATGGGCGGTTACATGCCCCACTTCACCCTTACGGCAGCCCTTACAGGCGCCATCCCTGGCATAGTGTTCCACACCCTAAACAGGGGTACGAAACCACAGGAACCCTCCCTGTTCCACCTTGGCATGTCTGTGGCATGCGCCGTGGTCATAGTGTCGTGGGGGCTCACCCCGTATTTCCTCAATTCCTTGTTCGGTCACGATTACCGGGTGATAATGCCCGTCAGGATCGTGGAAGGCATCATCACAATAGCCGTCTACCCTGTAGTGCTCAAGGCCATATACAACCCTGTGGCCAGGATCGCCCTCAAGGCCCAGGCAATCCAGGGATGACTTCGGGACGCCGCCTGACCGAGGTTAAAGCAAACGCAATAAGATGTAGGCTTCTGCAGGCTTTTTCAGAACAGCGCCAGCTGTGCGGTTTCGGGCAAGCCTTGGAATAATCCGTGGTCCCTCAATACTTCGCACAGCTTCTTGCCGAGGCCTGTCCGTCTTCTGAAGTCTTCCACCGACTCAAATGCCCCTTGTTCCCGCGCCTTGACGATGGCCGTGGCAGCTCGCTCGCCAAGTCCCGGTATCGACGTAAACGGCGGGATCAAGCAGTCATCCTTAGGCATGTACCTGGTGGCGTGAGACAGGTACAAGTGGTGCTTCCCGAAGGAAAAGCCTCTTTCCACCATTTCCAATGCAACCTCAAGGGCGGGCGCAATGCCCTGCTCCCTGGCGGTGGAAGCCGGATTGGAATTTACCTTGCTGATATACTCTGCCCATTCCCTTGGCTCCAGGTACATGAACTCCGTAGTCAGGGCATTCCCTGCAAAGGAGAAGTACGTCGAGTAGAAGGCTAGGGGATGGTGGACTTTGAAATAGGCGATCCGGAAGGAGTTGGTCACATAAGCGACGGCGTGAGCTTTGGGAAACAGGTATGTGATCTTCTTGCAAGACTCTATGTACCAATCGGGGACTGAGAACTGCTTCATCAGGCTGATGTCTGCATCGGACAAGGGTAGCCCTTTTCTCACTTTTTCGGCAATAGCAAACGCCGGCGCCGGGTCCAAGCCCTGCTTCATAAGATACAGGTATATGTCCTCGCGGGTGGCGATAACCTGGTCCAGGGTGGCGATGCCGTTTCTTATAAGATCCCTTGCGTTGTTTGCCCACACGTCGGTGCCGTGAGACAGGCCTGAAATCCTCACCAGGTCAGCGAAACACTTGGGTTTGGTTTCGCAAAGCATATTCCTGACGAACCTTGTGCCGAATTCAGGTATACCTGCAGGAAGGTCCGGGTTTTCACCGGAAAAGAGCTTAAGGGTCTCAGGATCATCCATGGGTATTTTTGTAGGATCAACGCCTGTGAGCTCATGGAGGATTTTGAGCACGGTAGGGTCATCGTGGCTCAGGATATCCACCTTGACCAAATGCCCCGACAGGGAATCGTAGTCGAAATGAGTGGTTATCGCCCCTGAACTCCGGTCGTCCGCCGGGTATTGGAGGGGTGTGAAATCCAGCACGTCCATTCCCTTGGGGATCACCATCACCCCGCCGGGGTGTTGCCCGGTGGTACGCTTGACACCCTCGATTCCCCTGGCCAGCCTGGTTATCTCGGCCCGCCTGAACGCCTTGCCCCTTGATTCTTCGTAGTGCTTCACAAAGCCAAACGCTGTCTTCTTGGCAACTGTGGCTATAGTGCCCGCCCTGTATACGTTGTGTTTGCCCAAGAGGCTGGAAGCGAACTTGAATATCTTGCCTTGCTCCTCACCGGAAAAATTCAGATCAATGTCAGGCACTTTTTCACCCGTAAACCCCATGAAGGTCTCAAACGGGATATCCTGTCCGTCGCGTCGGAGGTCTGCGCCGCATTCAGGGCATTTCATCGGGGGAAGATCAAACCCTGAACCGTACGAACCGTCCAGGACGAACTTGCTCCAGTGACAGTTGAGGCACACATAGTGGGGAGGCAGAGGATTGACTTCAGTAATGCCCGTAAGCATGGCCACAAGGGATGAGCCCACTGAACCCCGGGAGCCCACCAAGTATCCGTCTTCCAGTGATTTTTCTACCATCCTGATGGCAATCAGGTACAGGGAAGCAAAATTCCCTCCTATGATGGCTGAAAGTTCTTTGTCAATCCTTTGGCGGACAATGTCAGGCCAATCGGTCCCAAACAGCCGGTTTGCACCCTGTACGGTAAGGTCCTTAAGAATTTCATCGGCATCGGAAAGGTGGGGGAAAAACGAACCCTGAGGGATGGGAGCAAGTTCTTCAACCTCAGCTGCGATGGCCCGGGTGTTGGTCACCACCACTTCCTTTGCAGCTTCCTCACCCAGGTAACCCGATACTTCCTCCAACAGTTCATCTGTGGTCCGGAAGTACAGAGGAGCAGGCCTTTCGCCGTTGTCGTTCATGCCCTTGCCCGACAGCAATAGCGTCCTGAATATCTCGTCTTCAGGATTCAAATAGTGGACGTCGCTTGTGACCACACACGGTATGCCCAAGCGCTTGCCCAGCTCGTAAATCTTGGTGTTTATCCTGATGAGGCCTTCTTCCCCTGAAACCTCTCCACTGTCTATGAGAAAGGAGTTGTTGCCCAAAGGCTGGATTTCCAGGTAATCGTAAAAGGCAGCGATCTGCTTGAGCTCATCGTCGTCCAAGCCTGCAAGCACGGCCCGGTATACTTCCCCTGCTTCACAGGCTGAGCCTACGATCAACCCGTCTCTCATGGCTTCCAGCTTCGCCCTGGGTATCCTGGGAGTCCTGTAAAAATGCTCGAGGTGGGACAAGGCGACAAGTTCATACAGGTTCCTCAAACCCTGCTTATTCTTGGCGAGGAGGATCACATGGAATGCTTGTCCCTTCTCATCGTGTTCTACGAGGTATGCCTCTATACCGTATATGATCTTGATCCCGTATTTCTTCCCCAGCCTGTAGGCTTCAGGAAAAACTTGAACCACTCCGTGGTCTGTAACGGCAACTGCGGGATGGCCCCAGTAAGCTGCCTGTGCAACCGCTTCCTCCAAATCCAACACCGAATCAAGGGCACTCATCTTGGTGTGCAGGTGAAGCTCAACCCGCTTCTCGGGGGCGGTATCCTGTCTCACCTTGGGTTCAATCAGACACAAGTCGCTGCACATAAGCACAGGCTCTGAGTCAAGACGATCAAGCCTGGCACGGCCTCTTGCAATCACCCACACGCCTTCACGGATTTCTTCAATCCGGCCCTCTTTAGGGAATATCCGTACCGTTATGGAATCTTCGTTGTCCGTCAACACAAGGGAGCCGTGGCTGTCCCCGGACTGGGCCTGTCTCCACGTAACCTCCACCACTCGGCCTGCCACGGTAACACTCTCCCGTTCGCCACCTGTGACTTCGCCCACGGGCATCGGCTGAGTCCTGATTGGCCTTCCAAGCAGCACCCCATCTTGTGCCGCCTTATCATCGTTCCGGGGCCTGTCCCCCAAGTTGTTCTGGTACTCCTCGGGAATCTCCCAGCGCACCGTCTCAAGCTCAGGCACCCTGTGTCTCAGCGCCTGGCCAATTTCGGTAAGCTGCAGTTCAATCTCGGTGCGTGACACGGATGCACAGTGTCTTGTCCACGACTTGGGGTCAGCTACATCAAGACACACGGACCACGCACCTTCATCTATGTTCACCCCTATCGAGACAACCCTGAGGCATTCCAGAATGGGGACTTGTTCTAATCCCAGGCTCTTGGCAATCCTGCTCAGGCGGAAGTCATCGCAAGATGGTGCGACCGTGACAAGACTCAATTTTTCCCCTCCGCAGTCTCTGCATATTCTCGCGCAAGCCTTACCAGTGCAGGCACAAGCTCTTCACTTGTAACCCGGCCCAGTACTTTGCCGCGGGAAAACAGGATCCCTCCGTCCCGGCCGCACGCAACGCCTATATCGGCTTCCCTGGCTTCCCCGGGGCCGTTGACAGGACAGCCCATAACGGCAACCTTTATGGGCACAGTCATTCCCTTGAGTGCGTCTGCAACCTGGGTGGCAGTGGCAACTATATCTACCTGGGTACGCCCGCATGTGGGGCAGGAAATCACGTCAGGCCCAAATGCCCGTACGCCCATGGATTGGAGGACCTGCTTGGCCACTTCAACTTCTTCATGCGACGGGCCGGTGAGGGACACCCTGACCGTGTCTCCCAGGCCCAGGGCAAGCAGCGTGCCTATCCCGGCTGCCGACTTGACCATCCCGCGAGTTCCGGGGCCGGCCTCGGTAATCCCTATGTGAAACGGCCACCGGGTAAACTCGGCCATCAGCATATAGGCTTCTACAGTGTGCCTGACGCTTGACGACTTGAGGGAGATTACGATCTTATCCACGCCTGCGTCCTCAAGGTACGCCAGGTGCCGCCTGGCGCTTTCTACCATGGCTTCGTGAGTCGGGCCACCGTAAGCTTCCAGAAGGTCCTTTTCCAAGGACCCTGAGTTGATGCCGAGCCTTATGGCTGCCCCCTTCTCCTCGGCCTTGCGGGCTACCTCAAGCAGGCGCCCTTTGCCCCCGATGTTCCCGGGGTTTATCCTGACCTTATCGGCCCCTGCTTCGAGGGCCAGAAGGGCCAATTTGTAATCAAAATGGATATCCGCAATAATCGGGCACGGGACTTGCTCCTTAATATCTTCAATGGCCATGGCCGCCTCACGGTCAGGTACGGCCACCCTTACTAGCTCGGCTCCGAGAGACACCGCCAGCCGGATCTCCCTCACCACAGACTCTATGTCCCTGGTATCACACTTGGTCATGGTCTGAACCGATACAGGTGCATCTCCGCCGATAACCACGTTCCCACACCACACAGGCGTGGTGTTTCGTCGCTTAAACAAGGGAAGACATGCCATGTTACCACCTGTCTGACACCATAATTGCAGGCGCGAATGGGTTCGCCCATCGCGGCCTTATTGCATCAACCTCTTACTGCATCAACCTCATGATATCTTTATAGGTGACCACCAAGAATGCGATCATGAGAAGGAAGAACCCGACAAGGTGCACGAAACTCTCCTTTTCCGGGTCTATAGGCTTGCCCCTTATGGCTTCGAGCCCGGTGAAAATCAACCTGCTACCATCCAGGGCGGGTATGGGAAGCAAGTTTATGAGAGCAAGGTTGGCCGAGATGGCGCCTGTCAGATAAAGCAGAGAACCCAGGCCATGGCGTGCGGCTTCGCCCAAAATCTGGCTGATCCCCAAGGGGCCCGTTACCTCAGCGGGAACTTTCCCCAAGATCATTCCGATGACGCCGGTGATCCACATGACGGATACGTAAAAGGTTTCCCTGAAGCCTTCCCTGATCCCCTGTACGATACCCAGGCGGACAAACTCCACGCTCGATCTCACTCCGATGACGCCCACCCCGTCTGACTCCACCGGAACCACCGTAAACGTGAGTTCCTGCCCTTCTCTTTCCACAGTGATCTCAGTGGGCATCCCGGCCCTGGGCTGTATTATGTCCACCATGTCTTGCCATTCAACCACTTGGATGCCCTCAACCCGCAGCACCCTATCTCCCGGGAGCATCCCGCTTTCGTGGGCAGGATATCCTGGAATCACCTCGCCGAACTCAGTGGACGGGCGCCCTAATCCCACAAAAGAAAACACGAGGAAAAACGCCAAAGCTGCTACGAGCAGGTTCATCAGTGGCCCTGCAAACAGGATCAGGGATCGCTTGCCGGGAGTGAGCGAATACAGCAGCCTCTCCCTTGGGATCTGGGCATCCTCCCCGTCTTTGCCGCCATCTTCACCTGCAAAACGTACAAAACCGCCCAAAGGGATCATCCTGACTGAAAACTCCGTTTCCCCTGAATCCCTGGACAGGAGCTTAGGGCCAAATCCTATGCTGAACTCGTGGATGTACACTCCCAGTCTCTTGCCTGCTATGAAATGCCCCAATTCATGGAAGAGTATCAACACTCCCAAGGTCAGTAAAGCCACTATGGTTTCGCTCAAAATGTCACCTTCTCGTCAACGTGTTTATTAACCTCCTGGTCTCCCATGCGGCCCACCTGGCTTCCTGCTCCAAAACATCTACAGAGGTAACAGGTTTAGGCAGGCAGCTATCGAGAACCGCCTTTAGTATTGTATATATCTCGGTGAACTTAACCTCACCTGACAAGAATGCTTCTACCACGATTTCGTCGGCCACCGACAACACGCAAGGAGCCGTCCCGCCCATGCGGCCTGCTTCATATCCTAAGCCAAGACAGGGGAAACGTTCAAGGTCGGGCTGTTCAAACGCGAGTGTGCCTGTGAAGAAGCCAGTATTCCCGAAGACGCCTGGCTTACGTTTTGGATAGTTGAGGGCGTACGCTATTGGCAGGCGCATGTCCGGCGGAGCCAGCTGCGCTTTGGTGCTGCCGTCCTTGAAGGTCACCATGGAGTGCACGATGCTTTCCCTGTGGATGACCACTCGGATCTTGTCGTAGGGCAAGCCAAACAGGCAATGAGCCTCCATCACCTCAAGGGCCTTGTTGAACAAGGTGGCTGAATCAACTGTAACCTTGGGCCCCATGCGCCAAGTGGGATGCGCAAGAGCTTGAGACGGCACCACCCGGCTCAGCTCATCCTTGGACAGGTCCCGAAAGGCTCCTCCTGAAGCGGTCAAGGTGATGTAATCCACCTCATTGAGGCTTTCCCCTTGGATACACTGGAATATGGCTGAATGCTCTGAATCCACGGGCAAGATCAGGTTTCCCTTTTGAACGTAATCCCTTACCAGCTCCCCGGCACATACCAGCGCTTCTTTTCCTGCCAGAGCCACCCGTTTTCCGCCTTCAAGGGACCTGAGGAGGAGCTTGACTCCGAGAAAGCCGGGAACCGCATGGAGCACTGTGTGAGCGCTCGACAGGGCCGCCAGCCGTTCGACGCCTTCCTGGCCTGAAAGAACCTCGAGGTTTTCGAGACCCAGATACCCTTTGCTCCTCTCGGCCTCGGCCGCAGCCTGAACATCCCACAGCGCAACCTTAGTTGCGCCTAAGCTCCTGGCTTGTTCGAGCGCCTTGCGCCAGTTCCTGCCTGCAGCCAGGCCAACGGCCTTAAGGCCCGGGTCATGCTTGATAACATCTACGGCTTGCATACCCACCGAGCCGGTAGAACCTAGGATAACTACGTCTTGCAGCTGTTTCCACCGCCTTCGTTAGGTATTAGCCCTGCTCCCCACAAGCCCAGGAACAGCATGGCAACCAGCGGACCGTAGATTATGCCTATGGGGCCGAACAAGCGGTAACCCAGGTGCAGAGAAAACAGGGTTACCAGGGGGTGCAGCCCCATTTCCCGCCCGATTATGTGGGTCTGGACCACTTGCCGGAAGAAGGACACGCCGCCGTACAGGATGATAAGGGCGATCCCCGTCGTGGCGCTGCCCCAGATAAAATGATAGAGGACCCAAGGTACGTAAACGAGGCCCGGACCTACCACGGGCAATATATCCAGCACCGCAAGGAGCGCCCCCAGGACCACTGCGTAACGGATGTTCAACACCCTGAGCCCGGCGATGTTGACCAGCATGGTCAACAGTACCAGCACCACCTGTGCCCTTATCACCGCGGCAATGCCTGATGCAATGTTGCTTTCCAGGTTCTTGTAGCTTGCAAAAGCCCCGTCCGGAAGCACTCGCCTAAGCGACTCCGATATGGCATTCCTGTCTCTTATGAGGAAATAAGAACTGATTATGGTGAAAAACATGGATACGGAAAACCCGGGAAGCCTTTTCACCAGCCCGCTGGCTCCCGCGACAATGCTCGCCACCAGAGTGTACAAGTTGTTCCACTGATCCTGGGCGATCCTGGCCAGGGGGTCGGGCAACCTCTGGGAGAACTCACCTACCATATTGAGCACATCCGCGAGAATCTTGTTAAACTCCCCGTAATATTGAGGCAGATACCCGTAGAGCTCCGATACTTCCTGGGCAACCCTTGTGACTGCCCAGGAAACGAAAAGCCCCAACCCGGTCACCAGGACCAGGATGCACAGAAACGCGGCCCATGCCCTCGTCATCCGGGTACGCTCCACCAGGAAGACCACCAGCGGATCCAGGAGGAAGGCCAGAAAAGCGCCGATTACAAACGGGAAGATATAGGGCATGGCATACTGGAGAAACAGATACATGCCTACCAGCCATATCACTGTATGGACCATGCTTTTCCACGTCAAAACAATCCGCTCCCGCGTCAGGGATGAAACAACAGCCTGTGAATTCCCCTGATCAACAGTCCTCCTGCCCCTGTAAACAACAAGCTGTCAAACCTGTCCAGAAAACCCCCGTGTCCGGGTAAAGCCTTGCCCGAGTCCTTAACCTTGCAATAGCGCTTAAACCCGGACTCAACAAGATCCCCTATCTGTGCCATCACTGCAAGCAACGCCCCTGCAGCCGCGCCTTCAGGGACGGAGAACCCTACCCATGAACCTAAGGCAGCGCCTATGGCAGTGCCGGTTCCCAAGCCAAAGGCGGCCCCTTCCCATGACTTACCGGGGCTTATGGCAGGTGCAAGCTTGTGCCTGCCGAAAGCCCGGCCGCCGAAATACGCCCCCATATCGTTAGCCCACGTGATGAACAACGCAAAAAAGCACCATTCGCGACCGTCAGCTTGCACCCTGAGTAACCCCAGAGCCCCCAAGAGGGCACCGATATATATGGCGCCGCTCAAGGCGAAAGCACTTGCCTGCATGCCTTGTCTTACGGACGCAGCAAGCAAAACCAGCGAGCCTCCGATGATGGAGGCAAGCAACCAATCAGGCCGGTTTGAGAGCCCCGACAGGGCAATAGCCACACATAACGGTATGAATGCGGCGGTCAGATCAATGCCTGCCCCCGACATCATGCGGCTGTACTCCCAGGCGCACAACGCTCCGGTCACCAGAATGAAGCCCGTGTAAGCGGGACCGCCGAGAAAGCACGCTCCCACTACCAAGGGGCCAAACACAAGCGCCGACAAGGTCCTCTGCCTCAGCAAACCAGCCTCATCCTCTTCCGTCGGTTACATCGCCGAACCTGCGGCTGCGTGAAGAATATTCCACCACGGCTTTGTAGAGATCTACCGGTTGAAAACCAGGCCACAACACATCGGTAAACACAAGTTCCGAATAAGCGCCCTGCCACAAAAGGAAATTTGAAATCCTCTGTTCCCCTGACGTCCGGATAATCAAGTCCGGATCCGGGACTCCTCTCGTATAAAGGCAATCGGCAAAATCCTCGTGGGTGATACCGTCAAAGTCAACCTGTCCCTCTGAGATCAACCGCTTAGCAAGCTTAGCGGCGGCATCAACAATTTCCTGCCTGCCGCCGTAGTTTATGGCCAGGTATAAACTAAGTCGGGAACCTTGCCGGGTATCCCTGACCACTGATTCGATGGAGTGAACCGCTGAAGCAGGCAGTTCCTTCCACCTGCCTATGGGGATTACCTGAACCCCGTGCTCTATGAGTTCATCCTTGTGCTTCCGGCAGTAGTCCGTTATAAGCCCGAAGAGGAACTGTACTTCTTCCCGGGGCCTTTTCCAGTTCTCAGTTGAGAATACAAACAGCGTGCAATGCCGGATCCCAAGTTTTATCACGGCAGGAATACACCGGTATATGGTCTGCACTCCGGCCCTGTGCCCCTCCTGTCGTTTGAGCCCTCTCTTCTGGGCCCAGCGCCCGTTGCCGTCCATGATGATTCCCACGTGAACCGGGATTCGGCCTGCACGCGCCTTGGCAAGCCAGTACTCTTCGCTTCGGTTTCCGTTCCTCTCGTTCAAACCTCCATTACCTCTGCCTCTTTTGCAGATGTAATATCGTCCACAGTCTTTATACATTCATCGGTGAGTTTTTGCACCCTGTCTTGGATCCGCTTGGACATGTCCTCTGAGATTTCCTTGTTCTTTTCGGCTTGTCTGATTTCGTCAATGGCTGAACGCCTTATGTTGCGTATGAGCACTTTTTGGGCTTCTGAGTCCTTCTTCAGAGCCTTAATGAGCTCCCGGCGTCTGTCGCCTGACAAGGGCGGAATCGTCACCCTTACCACGTTGCCATCGTTCACAGGCATGGCACCCAGGTCCGATTTCTGGATTGCCTTTTCTATGTTCCCCAGGAGGCTCTTGTCCCAGGGCTGGATGACGAGGGTTCGCGGAGGGGCAACGCCTATCGATGCTACCTGATTTATGGGCGCAGGAGCCCCGTAGTAATCGACCAATACCCTTTCCAGGAGCAAAGGTGTTGCGCGCCCTGCCCTCATAGAAGCCAGGTCTTTCTTATACGCCTCGATAACCTTCTTCATCCTGTTTTCCACTTGGGTCATCAGGGTTTTCTCATCCATCTTCTTCCCTCCCCACCATGGTTCCGACCTTCTCTCCCATTACGGCTCTCTTTATGTTACCATATACATCCAGGTCAAACACAATCAGAGGGATACCGTTATCCATGCATAGCGTGGTAGCGGTGGCATCCATAACCCGAAGCCGTTTGTTGATTACTTCAAGGTAATCCAGCTGATCGTATTTTCTCGCATTTGGATTCTTGTTGGGATCTGAATCGTAGACACCATCGGTGCCCTGTTTACCCATGAGAATGGCTTCAGCGCCGATCTCGGCGGCCCTAAGTGCGGCCGTGGTATCAGTGGAGAAATAAGGGTTGCCGGAGCCCGCACCGAAGATCACAATCCTGCCGTTGTTGAGATGGTGGATCGCTCTCCGCCTGATGTACGGTTCGGCAACCTCCCTCATGTCAATTGCCGTCATAAGCCGGGTTTCCAGCCCCAGCTTCTCTAGCCTCTCCTGGAGGGCCATGCCGTTGATTACAGTGGCAAGCATACCCATGTAGTCAGAAGTGGCCCTGTCCATGCCCTCTCGTTCACCCTTGGCTCCTCGCCAAAAGTTGCCGCCTCCCACAACGATTGACATTTGCACGCCCATCGCGGCAACGTCCCGTATCTGCCTGGCTATTGAATCCACAACGTTCAGGTCCAACCCGAAGCCTTTGGCCCCGGCAAACGCTTCGCCCGAAAGCTTCAGCACAACCCGCTTGTACCTAACCTGCGGATGACTTGTTTGCTCTTTCACCGGTTCTCACTGTCCTCCCAGTTCAAACCTGGCAAAACGTCCGACCACAATGTTCTCACCTGTCCGGGCAATTGTCTCGTTGATAAGATCGGCGATCTTCTTGGAATCGTCCTTGATGAAAGGCTGGTCCAACAGGCTCACGTTTTCGTAAAACTTGGACATCCTACCCTCGGCTATTCTGTCCAGTACCGCTTCAGGCCTGCCTTCAGCCTTGGCTTTCTCTCTTTCAATGTTTTTCTCATGCTCGATGACTTCTTCGGGAATTTGATCCTTGGACACATATTGCGGGTTGGCCATGGCGATGTGCATGGCGAGGTTTCTTGCCAACTCCTGGAACTCGTCTGTCCTGGCGACAAAGTCTGTTTCGCACTTGAGCTCCAGCAACACCCCAACCCGGTTGTTATGATGGATGTATGATACGATGAGGCCTTCTTCAGCCGCGCGGCTGGCTCTCTTTGCAGCCTGGGCCAGGCCTTTCTTCCTCAAAATGTCTACCGCTTGCTCCATGCTTCCGCCGGATTCCTCGAGCGCCCGCTTGCAATCCATCATGCCCGCGCCGGTCCTTGCACGCAGTTCCTTGATCATGTCAACGGTGATTTGAGCCACAGACTATCACTCTCCTTGCACCTGGACTCCTTGTTTGCCTTCAAGTATTGCGTCGGCCGTCTTGGAAGTTATGAGCCTTACGGAACGTATGGCGTCGTCATTCCCCGGTATAACGTAGTCCACTTCGTCAGGATCGCAGTTTGTGTCTACGATGGCTACCACAGGAATGCCAAGGCGCCTTGCTTCGAGGGTTGCAATCCTTTCCTTCCTCGGATCCACGACGAATAAGGCATCCGGGAGTTCCCGCATTCCCTTAATCCCGCTAAAGTGCTTTTCCAGCCTTTCTTTTTCCTTCATCAAGGCCGCGACTTCCTTCTTGGGAAGCCTGTCGAAATACCCTGTACGCTCCCATTCCTCAAGTTCCAACAGTTTTTCGATGCGTTTGCGAATGGTGCTGAAATTTGTGAGCGTGCCTCCCAGCCACCTCTTGTTCACGTAGAACTCGCCGCACCTGGTTGCTTCGTTTTCCACAGCTTCCTGGGCCTGCTTCTTTGTGCCCACGAAGAGCACACGCCCTTTGGCCATGGCCGTATTCCTGAGAAAATCGTAAGCTTCTTCTATCATACGGACGGTTTTCTGCAGGTCGATGATGTAGATGCCGTTGCGTTCAATGAAGATATAAGGTTTCATCTTGGGGTTCCATCGGCGGGTCTGGTGGCCGAAATGCACGCCTGCTTCAAGCAGTTGTTTCATGGTAACGACTGACAATGTGATATACACCTCCGTGGTTTTTCCTCCGCCATCATATAGGGGCTCCCCTAAAGCAAGCACCACGGTATCATGATGGCGTGTGTTTTGATTTTGACCTCCGGTAGTATATCACATTCTGACAGACTATGCGCCATGTATGTCTATAATTTTGCCCTTGGAAGGGTGAGGAGATTCTTTTGAAGTGCCATCTTTGCCTTTACGTTGTCGGCCTTTGCCCGGCAGGCCGCCACTGCCGAGAGCGCCGCTTCCGCCCGAACCAGGGTCGAACTGCGCCTTTTCAGTCTTGTGACTTTGAGCCACGCTTCGGGCCCTTTCGGATACTTCATTTGCAAAGGAGACCGACTGGAGTTGGGAGCGGATATCCCCTTGCCTCGCGGCCGTATCTGCCAACCTGGCAACGTCAGGGGATCTCGGCAAGCTTGTCACGGCGTCAATGGGTTTCACCAAGCTTCCCTCCAATACGGACGCCCTGTTCAGGATAATCGAAACTTGTCTCAGACAGGCCCATCAGGACCTTGGTACCCGGCAACACATGTTGTGCTACAAAGAAGCCCTGCTTGGATTGGGCTATGGCGTCGCTCACGTTTGCCAGCTGATCGCTAAGTTCCTTTTCCCTATCTTCGTAATAGCTTCGCATTCTTTGAAGCCGCAGGTTGTCGAACTCATGCCCACGCGGGCCTTTTCGACGCAATCCTGCATGTTTAAGCCTTTGCAGCTCCGCCCGGACAGACGCCAGCTGTTGCTTGAGAGTTTCATACCTTTTCCGCAGTTTGGGACTCACGCCTATTTCAAACACCGTGGGAATGCCCATGGTCGAGCCCGCTGAATACGTAGACACCCCTGACTTGGCGATTGCCAGCCCGCCTACAATCCGCCCTCTGTCCTGGCTGCATATGAGCGCTTGTTCGGTTTCAACGATGCTATGCATCACGGCATCTGCAACCACTACGTTTCCAAATGCCCTGACCGTGGAGTTCTCACAATACCTTGCGGTTACGGCCTCTCCCGCTGCCACGATCTCACCGGGGGCGTTTATGCCCCCCTCCACTGTAATGCTTCCGGCGGCGGTAGCCGAACCGTACAGATTGCCTTTGATCAAGAGTGACCCCCAAGCAGATACTTTGAACCCTTGTAGCACATCGCCATTTACCGTAAGGTCTCCCGGGAAGGTTATGTCTCCTGTCTCGGAACCGATGTCCCCATCTATGGTAATGGCACACATCACCCCGACTCCGTCCTTTTCCACATAGGGGATGCCGGGCTTCGTCGCCACGATATACCTGCCGTCTTCAGACACCCGGGCATTGTCGGCGCACTTGAGCACCGGTTGATTGCCGGAGTAGGGGACCTTTTCCCCTGTAACGGTAACGGCAAAACTGCATCTGTCAGCGTTTCGTACAAACGCCAGTATACCGTTTTCCCGTACAAAGCCCCTGCTTGTGAGCTTGTGCCATTCATCCCTGAACCGGGGGCCCGGAGTAAGCGCCTCGGGAGGTCTACCCCGTGAATGGCCGAAGCTGAACACCAGCTTGGGTCTTACCGAGTTATTGCCCCTGGGAGGGGAAAGGCCCCAGGCCACTTGGTAAGGTTGGTTCCGCCTGCCTGAAACACATGTCCTGATGGCCGCATCGGAGATCCCAAATACCACGCCTTTGGCATTGAGCGCCCGCTTTATTTCAGACACGTCCCAGTTGCCGCCCTCAGGAATGGTTAGGAAGGCGGACATCTTGTCCCCTGAGATCCATATTTCCAATCGGCTCTTGTTCTTCATGTTGAAACCCCCGCTACGCTGCTAATCCGGATTGCTGCTGGAAAACACCCCTCTGAGCCTGGCCACGGCTTTCGTATGTATTTGGGAGATTCTGGACGGGGACACTCCCATTATTTTCGCGATTTCCTTAACCGTAAGCCCTTCGTAGTAATAGAGTGTGACTACCAACCTCTCCCGTTCCGGCAGCCTTGCTATAGACTTGGCGAGGGTTTCCTTCCTCAGGGTCCACTCTGCCTCATCGAGAGGGTCGCGGGCTCTGTCGTCTCTGATTTCAGGAGTCCTCAGGGAGTTCTCGGTATCTTCCGGCCTGGCCCAGAGATCTTCCAGAGACAGTATTGCGCTGGAGGCCATATCCTGGATGCGCTTGTTGTATTCCTCCACACTTATGCCCAACTCCACGGCCACCTCGGCATCTGCAGCCGAACGCCCCAGCTTGTTTTCAAGATCCCTTATGGTCTCTTCGATCCGCCTGTTCCTGTGGCGCACCGACACGGGAACCCAATCCATCGACCTGAGACCGTCTATCATAGAACCTCGAATCCTGGCAATGGCGTAGGTTTCGAATTTGACCCCGCGCTGCGGGTCAAACCGTTCCATGGCATCCAACAGCCCCAGACAACCGTAACCTATAAGGTCCCCTTCTTCCACGTTCTTGGGCAGGTTGATTGCAACCCTGCCCGCCACATACTTGACCAGGGGCGCATAGTGGGATATGAGAGCGTCCCGTGCATGCTTGTCCTGAAAAGCTTTGTAATCCCGCCAAAGAGTTTCTACTCTATTTATCTCGGTGTTTTTTGTCTTTGCCATGGCGACTCTCCAATCCGTTGGCAAGAACGGTTTTCGCTATTTTGTCCTTGTCTCCGGGGGCTACTGATACGAAGGTGATACCCACCGCATCGGACGGGCCCCGGGATTCAAGAATCCTTACTACCTGCGCGATGCCAAACACCGGCCCGCCCGGAATGACCAATTGGAACTCTATCAGATCTCCGGGCGCCGGTTTCTCGTGGTCAACAAAAATGGCTGCACCGCCCGCCGAAAGGTTAAGGGTCGCTGACTTACGCCACTCAGAGGTCCCTGCGGGCTCTCCCTCCCGGAGCGTCCTGTAAAAAAACAGATAACTGGAATCGCTCCGGAAGTCATCTCTTTTTTGTGTGTACTTAGTCAACGCTAATCACCTTGACCGCTTCAATATTGGCCCGATAATCCAACTCCTCATAGGCCACCACGCTGATCTCAGGCACAACTCGGGATGCAATTTCATACATCTGGCTGCGGCAAGCTGCAGAAGTGAGCAGTACGGGCTTGGGCGCCCTTGGCGCAAGCTCGCTCATGGCTTTGGACACCGCCTGCATGATTTGGGTGAGCCGTTGTGCAGGCAGAGCCACATAACTGCCCCTGTCGCTTGGCCTCGTAGCTTCCAGCAACTCCCTCTCCAGCGCCGGATCAAGCGTGGCAACGGGAAAAGGCCCCTTATCAAACCCAACAGTCTGAGTTATGAGCATGGACAAGTTCTCCCTGACTCGCATGGTAAGGTAATCCGGATCTTTTGATACCTTAGCCGCATCAGCTATGCTTTCCATTATTGTCACCAGGTCCCTGATGGGCACGCCTTCCCTCAGGAGGTTCTGAAGCACTTTTTGGACATCCCCTATGGAAACCAGATCAGGGATCGCTTCATCAACACATGATGCATCTTCAGATCTGACCAGTTCTATCAGGCGGTGGGTTTCCTGGCGCGTGAGCAGCAGATGGGCGTTCTTCCTGAGCACCTCAGTCAGGTGGGTGGCCAACACCGCCGAGGCCTCAATTACTGTGTAGCCCCGGGTTTCCGCTTCTTCCCTCTGGGTCTTTGTTATCCAGATGACGTCCAGGCCGAAGGCGGGTTCTTTGCCCGGTATGCCCTGGAGTTCCCCGTTTGAGGGCGTGCCTTCGATGGCCATAAGCCTGTCAGGATAAATCTCTCCTGAGCCAATCTCCACCCCTCTCAAGTTAACGCGGTATTCGTTCGGGCCCAGTCCGGCGAAGTTATCCCTCACCCTCACCACGGGAATCACAATGCCCAACTCAGATGCCAGCTGCCTCCTCACCATGACTATCCTGTCCATGAGGTCACCCCCCTGGGACGGATCTGCGATAGGCAGCAAAGCCAGGCCGAACTCGATCTCCAGGGGATCAACCTTTATCAAGTTTGCAGCAGCCTCAGGCCGCTTCTGCTCTTCCAGTTCTTTTCTGTAGGCCTCCTCCCGTACCGCGGCCTCCCGGGCCAGGTGCGCTTGAGACGCCGACCTGCTCAGGAACAACCAAGCCCCGCCCAATGACAGGAATGCCGCTTTAGGAAGGCCCGGTACCAACCCTAAGACAACAAGTGCCCAGCCTGTGATCCCCAGCACCCTCGGCGACAGGGTGATCTGGCTGAACACATCAGCGCCCAGGTTTTCCCGGGAGGCGCTCCGGGTGACAATAATGCCTGTGGCGGTTGAGACAATAAGCGCCGGCAACTGGCACACCAACCCGTTACCTACAGTAAGCAGCGCATATCTGTGCCACGCTTCTCCGGCGGGTAGCCCGTGTTGCAACATGCCCACTCCGAACCCGCCCAACAGGTTGACCACAGTGATTATGAGCGCAGCTATGGCATCGCCCTTTACGAACTTGGCAGCTCCGTCCATGGCGCCGTAGAAATCCGCTTCCTGTTCCACGGCGCGCCGGCGTTCCCTGGCCTCTTCCTCGGTTATGAGGCCTGCGTTGAGATCTGCGTCGATTGACATCTGCTTGCCCGGCATGGCGTCCAGGGTGAACCTGGCAGCCACTTCAGCAACCCTTTCAGAGCCCCGTGTGATCACCACAAACTGGATGATCACCAGGATCAGGAACACCACAAGCCCCACAATCTCGTTGCCTCCGACCACGAATTGGCCGAAGGCTTCGATGATGCGGCCTGCGTTGTACTGCAACAGGATTAGTCTTGTTGAGGACACGTTGATTGCAAGGCGGAACAGAGTCATGATGAGCAGCAAAGACGGGAAAACCGAGAACTCAAGGGGCTCCTTGGTGTACATGGTGAGCAAGAGTATGGCTATGGAAATGCTGAAATTGGCTGCGATCAGAATGTCCAGCATCGCTGGGGGGAGGGGCACTATCATCATCGCCACCACCAGTACAACCAAGACAGACACTATACCGGTTCTGGCTTTACCAATCATCTAGCTCCCTCCAATGGCACCCTGCCGGATAATCGATACACATACGCCAGGACCTGCGCCACAGCCTGATACAGCTCTTCAGGTATCTCTTCCCCTACATCAACTGCGTGGTAAAGCGCCTGGGCCAGCGGGGGGTCTTCAACGATATGTACCTCGTTCTCTTCCGCAAGGGCTCGTATCCTCAAAGCCAGCTCATCCAGGCCCTTTGCAACCACTATGGGCGCATTGTCTTCCTCCATGTTGTACCTAAGGGCAACTGCATAGTGGGTGGGGTTGGTCACGACTACGTCGGCCGTAGGGACATCTTGCATCATCCGCCTCATTGAGATCTGCCGCTGCCTCCGCCGGATCGCCTGCCGCACTTCAGGCCTGCCCTCGGTATCCTTGATTTCCTCTTTGAGTTCCTGGACAGTCATCCTCAGACTCTTTTCATACTCCCACCACTGGTACAGGTAATCGGCAACACCCAGAGCCACCAGCAGCACGCTGGAATTGAGTAGGATCCTCCCGACCAATTGGGCCAATTGCGGGACCGAATGCCCTAAGTCAGTGATCATGAGGGCAGCCAGCTGGGACCATTGGGACTTGACCGTGTTCCACACCACCAAGCCGATAAACAGGACCTTTGCAAGTGACTTGAGCAGTGTCTGCAAGGACCTCCTGGAAAAGATCCGCTTGAAGCCCTCCAAGGGATTCAGCCGCTTTAGGTCGGGAACCAGGAGTTCAGGCTTGACCATGAACCCTACCTGCACCATGGATGTACCTACGCCGGCGACAAGCGCTGCGGCCACAACGGGCAAAATGGCCAGAAGCCAGGTGATGAGCACGTCTTTCATCACCGCCGACGCCCACCCGAGGTCAGGCCTGCCTGTAGGCGCCGATGCCCAGATGCGAGATGCCTTTTCAGCCACAAACCCTGCGCTGAACTTCAGAGTATACTTCAGGGTCAGCACCGCAAACAGGATGCTCACAGCCGAAGTGAGATCCTGGCTTGAGAAGACCTGGCCCCTCTCCCTGGCAAGCTGACGCCGCCTGGGGGTCGCAGGCAGCTCCTTTTCCTCGGCGAAGAGCTGAAGGTCGATTTCAAACCGGATCCCATATTCACGTTTAGGGCCAAGTTCACGATACCAACTCATCTGCCCATGACTCCCAATAGGCCTTCCAAGAGTCTCTGCATGGAAAGGGTAATCTCCTTTGCAAACACACCGTAAAACCCAACTGACGCTGATAGAATGCCGAGCCCTACCAGAGTCTTCATGGGAATCCCTACGACAAATACATTGAGCTGAGGTACGGTCCTGGCAATCACTCCCAGCCCGAAATCGACGATCATGGTGGCGGCCCAAACAGGACATGACAGCACCAGGGCGATCTTAAACATCTCGGCCGCCGCCCCAAGCCCTATCTGAGCCCACTCCGCCGGTACCGCTGCAGCGCCGGCAGGAACCAGTTGGAAAGACCGGTGCAAGGCCCTAACCAGTATATGGTGGCCGTCGATCCCCAAGAATATCAACATCACCAACAGGTACTTGAATATTCCCAGGATGGGAGACGCTTGGCCGTAGTGGGGGTTGACTACGTTGGCCATCCCAAAGCCGATCTTCATGTCAACAAGGTACCCCGCCGTCTCAATGGCAGCCATTATGATGTTCCCGCAAAACCCCAGGAGCAGGCCTACGGCCACCTCGCTCACGGCTGCACCTACAACCCCCCCCAGGGTTGCCGGCACTGGGCCCGCCTGCACAACCGGCCACAGAATGTACCCCAGAAGAAGGGACACCGTCCCCTTTATCAGCCCGGGGATGTACCTGCTCCCGGTAATGGGAGCTGCCACCATAAACCCTGTAATGCGAAGGGTTATGAGCAGCAAGGGAATGATCTCCTCAAGCCAAACCTCCAATCCATCAGCCTCCCCACAATCAGATAAGGCCCGGCAACCGTTCTATCAACCTAAGGGTGAAATCCATCACGGTCTTCAACATCCATCCCCCGAACAACATGAGGGTCACCATGACCGCAACGATCTTAGGTACAAAGCTTAGAGTCTGGTCATGAATTTGAGTGGTTGCCTGAAATATGGACACAAGCAAACCGACGGCGATGGAGATTGCCAGGCAAGGCATGGCTACCAACAAAGTCACGCCCAAGGTTTCCTTCCCGATTGATAGCACTTGATCCAGGGTCACGGTCATTCCCCCCATTCAGCCTGTTGGCGGCTTACCATCTATGCCCTACCTGAAACTACCTATCAAAGACCTGGCAACCAGCCCCCAACCGTCTACCAACACAAACAACAAGAGCTTAAACGGCAAAGATATAAGTACGGGCGGAAGCATCAACATGCCCATTGACATCAGAGTCGACGCTACCACCATGTCGATTACCAGAAAAGGCAGGTACAAGATGAAGCCCATTTCAAAAGCCGTCTTGAGCTCAGACATGGCAAACGCAGGTACTACCTGGATCATTGACAGGTCCTCGGGGGAATAGGCTTCCCCGCCCTGCCTCAGTTCCACGAAAAGCGCAAGGTCCTTTTCCCTGGTCTGCCTCAACATGAACTGCTTGAGGGGCTCTTGCCCCAAAGCAAGCGCCTCCTGGGCGGTCAAGGTGCCGTCAATGTAAGGCGCGATGGCAACCTGGTTCACCTCGTTCCAGGTGGGAGCCATCACAAAGAAGGTAAGAAGCAGGGCAAGCCCTATGAGTACCTGGTTGGGCGGCGTCTGCTGGGTTCCCAAACCTGTGCGCAGGAATGAAAACACTATGACGATCCTGGTAAAGGACGTAGTCAGGATCAGTATAGCAGGGGCAAGGGCCAATACGGTCAACACCGCCAGGATCCCGATGGCATTCAACAAGCCGCCCTGGCCTGTTTCCCCGTCGATCCTGATGTCGATGTTGGGGATCAGGTTCTCGGGAGCCGCCAAGGCATAAGTCGATGTGCATAGGGTCAGCAGCGATACCAGCAGCAAACAGGCAATAAGCTTTGTTGGGCCGGACCCCTTGGAACGCTCCACCAACTGACGTTTGAGATCCGCGAGGAACCCCCCACCCCTCACAGGTTGAGGTTCACCGGGCACTTGGGATGCGGACCATTCATCCAATTCTGATTTCGGGATTTCCTTGAGAAGGGATATGTTGTGGCCGGTTAAGCCCAGGACCAGGATGGATCGGCCGGCCCTGACCATGCAGACCATACATTCCCTGCCTAAGGCTACACAATCGATTACCTGGAGATAGGTCATCGGGCCGCCCGGCCTGAAGCGCCGGTTCCGCAAACGAACGGTGACTATTGCACACGCGACCAGAAAGCCTAGAAACCCGGCTACTTTGAGGATTTCTGAAACCAAAGAATATGAGTTCATAACCAGTGCCGAAAACCGGCGGGCCCCCCCTCTTATCTGTCTATCTGCCCAACCGCCTGGTTACCTGCCTAAGTCTTGGGATCCACGTACTAGCGGCTTTTCTCCTTACCCAAGACCTCCTGGATTCTTACACCGAAATTCTCATCTATGACCACAACTTCGCCTTTTGCAAACAGTTTGCCGTTGACCAGGATGTCAACAGGATCGCCGGCAAGCCTGTCCAACTCGACTATTGAACCGGCTGTGAGGTTAAGCAGGTCTTTCACATAGCACTTGGATTTTCCCAGTTCAACGCTGATTGTCAGCGGAATGTCCATGAGGACGCCGATGTCGGAGATGGGTTTATCGGAAACCGGCTCTACTTCGAACTCCTCAAATTCTGCCACGCGGATCGAAGGAACCTGTTCCGGTGATTCTCCGGGCTCAGACATCTCCTCGCCGCGGCCAACCATCCCGTTACCGGGCTCGGATGTTTCGCCCTCATGCCCTGCGTCTTCCCTGGGCCCCGCCTGCTCGTCCTCGGGCTCACCTGGTCCGTGGCTGAGCTCAGGCGTGCCTGCCTTATCGGCCTCCGCATCAGCCTCTTTTTCACCGGGAACAACTTCTTGCGCTTCTTTACCTGAAACCTGTGCTTCTTCGGCCGGCAGCCCGGCTTCTTGCAACAGCTGTTCAATGTCCTCTTGGCTGAGCTTCTTCTTCTTTCTCATTGCTGAATCAACTCCTCACCAGTGTCTTCCGTTCGCGAGACAATTCTCGCGGCCAGTCTCGAACCTGTGCGTCCGACTTGGACGTTGAACTTGGGCTTGCCTAGAAGGTGCAACGTGGCGTAATCGGTTGTGCGCACGTTCAGCTCAATCACATCGCCCGGCTTAAGAGACATCACATCTTTCATCGTCAGGGTGCTTTCTCCCAGGCGGCAGGATATGGGGATCTCCACTGTGTGAATGGCTGATGCCACATGGGCACTGCTTCTCCCGTCACCGGGATCATCCTTCTTGGAGAACCACCGGTGAGCCGACAGCGCCGGCAAGACCGGTTCGAGCAATTCGTATGGAAGACAGAATTCTATGCTACCTGACTGAGTCCCGAATTTCACATCTATTGTCACTGACATCACAATGTCGTTAGGCGCCATTGCCTGCTGCACGAACAAGGGGTTCACCTCTATTGACGACACAGAAAGCTTGTGTCCTGCGATATTGAACTCTTTGAGTGCAGTGGTAAGGATGTCAGCCATGGTTTCGGCTACGCGCCTAAGCACTGCGGTCTCGATTTCAGTCAGGGCTCTTGATACAACGGTAGTGGTAGTGTTGCCAGGCCCTCCGCACAGCCTGTCCACCATCTGAAGGGCAATCTGCGGACTAAAATTCACAAGCATGTTTGAAGGAAGGGGTTCCCAGTCCACCACGGCCACCGAACATGGGCTGGAAAGGTCGGCTGAGAACTCTTCATAGGTAACTTGATCCACTGATACTACGTTTGAGTGAATTGCAAGCCTGAAGAGCCCCGAGAAGTAGGACGTAACCAGTCTGCAGAAATTGTCGAACAGAAGCTGGACGCCTCGCAAGTGGTCTTTTGAGAACTTGTCGGGCCGCTTGAAATCATACACACGCAGCCTTGGTTTGACCACTTTGGCTCTGTCATCGTCTGTGCTTTTTGCGATCATTGAGCTGATAAGCTCTTCAATTTCTTTTTGCGTGAGGGCCAAACCAGATCACCCCTTTTCAAGCTCCGGTCATTGGATAATGAACTCGGTGAAAAACACAGCCCTTACCATGCCCGGGCACTTGTTCTCTATACGTTCGAGTACAGCCTTTTGCAGGTTACGCAGCCCTTCCTCACCGACCAACTCTTCATAATGCTTGGAACGGAGCAGGGCGTAAATGTCGGTCTTGAGTTCTGATGATCTTGCCGCCAGTTCTTCTTGGCTTTGCTTGTCCATAGCCTGAAGATCAAGGGTAATGCGTATGTACCTGCCGGAGTCCTTGAGGTTGGTTATGAACTGCCCCAAGGAACAGACCAGACCGGTATCGACTTGTTTGTCTCGGCCGGCGCCAAGCTGGACACCGGGCAGGCCCCACGCCTTCGCAGCTACTGCATATCCTACGGCCAAGGATGCTATCACGATAGGAACTACCCATATCCACCTTCTCATGTCAGACACTCCCCCACTTTCCTACTGCGGCTCGGCCAAGGACAGGGACGGCCTCAAAATGATTACGTCCACCCTGCGGTTCCTCTGTCTGCCTTCAGCGGTGTCATTGGTATCGATGGGATGATACTCACCATACCCGGCCGCCTGAAGCTGGCGAGGATCCAGGTTGCTTTCCTCGATCAAGAACCGCACGACGCTGGTCGCCCGCCCTGTTGACAACTCCCAGTTTGAAGGGAACCTTGGCGTATTTATAGGCCAATTGTCAGTGTGGCCTTCCACCCGAACGGAGTTGCTGACCCTGCTCAGAAGTTGTCCTACCTTAAGAAGCACATCCCTTGCCTCAGGGCGCAACTCATCCTTTCCGATGCCAAACAACACTGTGTCGGCCAGCCTGAAAACTACCCCCCGTTCTTCAAGCTCCACGGTTACTTTGTCACTCAGCCCCATTCCCGCCAGTTCTTCTTCGAATTCCGCAGCCATGGCCCTCATCTGCGCCATTTCCTGCGCCAGAAGCTGTGCCTGGAGATCCTCTGGGTCAAACAGGTCATCAGATGGGGGCAGTGAAGGGGTGACGGCACCGTCCATGATCCCCAACGCTCCCTGCAACGACGAGATAACGGCCCTGAACTTGTCCATCTCTACCCTTGACATTGAGAACAGCAGCACGAAGAAACACAAGAGCAAAGTGACCATGTCGGCATAGGTAACCAGCCAGGGAGCGTTACCTTGTGGCTTATCGTCTGACGTCCGCCGGGATATCACTGCCTGCCACCTCCCTCATCCGTGACGGCATGCGCATTTCTTCCCGCTGCTTGGGCGCCACGAAGGACTTGAGTTTTTCCTGAACTATCCTGGGGTTGTCTCCGGCCTGGATGGATAACACACCCTCGATTATGGCTTCCTTCCTGAAAATCTCCTCGGCGCTTCTGTGCTTCAGTTTGTTGGCTATGGGAAGAAACACCATGTTTGCCAGAACTGATCCGTAGAAGGTGGTTACCAGGGCCGTAGCCATACCGGGGCCGACTGCGTCAGGTGTGTCCAGGTTGGTCAGCATGTGAATGAGCCCTATCAATGTGCCGAGCATTCCAAACGCGGGGGAAAAGGTACCCATGGTCTCAAACATGCTTTGCCCCGTCTTGTGCCGCTGGGCAATGAATGCCAGTTCGGTTTCTAGAATGTTCCTGACCAATTCCGGCGTAGTACCGTCAACCACCAACCTAATCCCTTTCTGCAGGAAGGGGTCATCGAGGGCGTCTGCATCTTCATCGAGTGCCAGGAGCCCCTCGCGTCTTGCCTTGTCGGCAAACCTCACTATGGTGTTTATGGTTTCGGCAAGATCTTCTTCATCGGATACAAAGGCGTTCTTTGCAACTGACATAACTTCCAGGAAAGTGCTCAAACGATAGCTGATAAGGGTGGCGGTAAGGGTGCCCCCGATGGTAATCAGCACCGAGGAAAAATCCCAGAATGACCTGAGATTCCCGCCACTTGCTATGCCCCACACCAACAGGATGAACCCTGACACTATACCGAGTACAGACGCCCTATCCATCTACGTTCACCTCGTGACTATCTCTTTAGATTCACCAGTTCCTGTAATAGCTCATCCGACACGGTAATCACCCTTGAGTTCGCCTGGAACCCTCTTTGGGTGATAATCATCTGAGTGAATTCCTCCGCTAGGTCCACATTGGACATCTCAAGGGCGGACGGTGCTATGGTGCCTCTTCCGCCTGTCCCGGCAGCCCCTAGATCCACTCTGCCGGAGTTGTTGGATTCGATGTACAGATTCTTGCCTGTCTTCAGCAAGCCTGAAGGATTCCGGAAGTTCGCCACTGCAACTTGGCCCAATACCTGGATTCTGCCGTTGGAGTAGAACCCAGTGATAACCCCGTTGGAGTCAAAGCTGAACGATTCCAGAGTACCCGCGGGCCAACCGTCAGTCACACCTGCTTCCACCGTCATATGACCTGCGACCTGGGTCAGCTTGCTGAAGTCCATTGTAACTGTGACAGTACCGGCCCCGTCAGAGGCAAAACTGAAGGTATCTTCAACAACACTAAGAAAAGAGCCGTCTTCGTTGAACGTGATGAGATGCGGGCCTGTGGTGGTACCATCAGGAAGATAGGCTTGCCAGGTCCACTGGTTCGTACCTGTCTTTACGAAATCCACCTGTATGCTATATGCCTTCCCTTGTACATCGTACACGGTCACGGAAGTGGTCTTGCTATCGCCTGTTGCAGCCTCTGCATCGAGATTCTTGATCCATTCGGTTCGGGTTGTTGCCTGTGCTCCCATTTCTTCTCCAATGACAATCCGTAGCGTATCCAATTCACCATCGGTCGACAAGGTGCCATCTGAACTCGATCGCCAGCCCATGACTTTCCGGCCTTCCGAATCTACAAGAATGCCATCGCCATCAAGGGAGAAATTGCCAACCCTGGTGTATGCCAAGGTTTCACCATCCCTTACTACGAAGAACCCGTTGCCTTCTATTGCAAGGTCAGTCGGCCTTGACGTCGGCTGCAAGTTGCCCGGCGTGTGAATGGTGTCAATGCTTGCAATGCTCACGCCGAGACCCACCTGCATAGGGTTGGTGCCTCCCCGTTCAGTTTCGGATGCGCCTGAAGGAGAGCCCGCACCCCTCAGCGTCTGGCTGAACAACTCCTGAAACGTCACCCGGCTGGACTTGTAGCCGGGAGTATTCACGTTAGCTATGTTGTTGCCGATCACGTCCATGCGCGTCTGGTGAGTCCTGAGACCAGATACCGCGCTGAACAACGAACGCATCATTTTAAGATGCACCCCTTTCGCATTGATTGAGGTTCCGGCGTTTTCTCCGCCCTTCGAAAACGCATGGCCTCCCTGAAAGGGTCCGGCCCGGAACTCATACTACTTGTCCACAAGCACTGCACTGTCAATCGAAGTAAACAGGTTGTGCTTCATCCTCTCTTCCGGAATCACGGTAACCACCGTCCGGCTTTGAGGCGCGACCACGAAGGCCACTCCCTTCATCAATACCAGGGTTGACCTGGCTCCCTTGGCTTGGGCAAGATCCATGGCGCTGTTGAGCTCCCCGATTAGGCCCTCGGTTTCAGCCTCTTTCCATGCAAGCAACCTTTGTTCAGCATGTTTGGAAAAGGTCACGTTGGCTTGCCTTAACGCTTCCGCAAAAGCTCCTTTGGCTGCAACGCCCCTGGATTGCTTGCGCTCAACCGCCGTCTGCATACTGGAAAGGTGTACTCTGTAGGTGTCATTCACCCTCATGAGCAGCCCCTCCAATCCACACCAAGCTCTCAACCGGGAACTCCTGTCCCTCGCTGAGGATCACCAAGCTGCCCGATGAGAACCTCACGCCTTCAATCACTCCGGTAGCCGCGCCATCGGGAACTACGGCTTCGAACCGTTTGCCTATGAGGTTGGCAGCTTCCAGCAGGCTTCTTCCTATATGGCTTTCTACGAGATAGCCGCACAGCCAGGTGATGTTATTGTTCAGGCTCTGCATCTGGGCGGCGGTGGTGAACTGAGCCATCTGGGCGAAGAAGTCCCTTTCGTTCACAGGTTCCAGCGGATCCTGATACTGCAGCTGAGTGATGAGAATCCGCATGAATTGGTCCTCCAAGGAACCTATCTGACGCAAGGCCTCACCTGCCCACGGATTAGCTGCTGCGCCCTGAGTTCCCGTAACCGTCAACGGCATGCTACCTCACCTCCACTTCTAGACCCTGTAATCCAATACACTCGAACTAATGACCGTCTCACCGATAACAAACTGCTCTTGAACGCCATCGTAAGCAGCAGGTTTGGCAGGCCGGCCAGTTGGCTGGGACTCATAGCGCGCCCCGTGGCCCTGGCCCGCCATGCCATGGTCAACAAAGAAGCCCGCAAGCACCAAACCCCTTTGTGACAGGGCATGGGCAAGGGCGTCTCGGGAGCCCGCTAACACATTGTGGGATCCGTACGAAGAAGCGATGAATTTCACGCACACTTCTTCACCCTTGGCGGATACCACAACCGTTATCCTGCCTAGTCCCGGCGGATCCAGCCTGAACTCCACAGTCTTGGGAAGGCCGTCTTTGGCTGCTTCTGCCAGGGTGTCGGCCACTTCCCCGGCATCCTGTACCGATGCCTTGCAACCCCCGGCTTGGACCTGTTCCGTTTGGACTTTCAGAGAAAACACAGGTATTGACTGGCCCGGTCCGTCTTTCCTTTCGGGCTTGTCAGCCAGTTCCTCGGCCTTGTGCTCGAACCGGTTTGGCTCAACCTGCCTCGCCGTCCCTCTGGCCGATCTCGGCTCAACTTGCCGGGTTTCATGGACCTCTTCCTGGAACCCGGGACGGTCCACTAGAGCCCCGGCAGCTTCAGGTCCGGCCTCACCCTCTACAACACCGAGCGCTTCGTTGAAGGCATCATGGTGATACGACCGTGCTTCTTCCAGAATCCCAGGCTCGTTAGGTAAGACCTGGCCCGGCTCGGGCACCGGTTCTGCCCGGGTGGCGGTTACCGCGGGTGCATCCAAACCTGGCTCCCACAGTTCATGGCTCACTTGCTCCAGCTGAAGGCCCGATAGGTTTACCCCCGGCTGTCCTTGCAGGCCGCGTGCAGGCGGAGTCCCGGATCCCACAAGCCTTGTCTTGCCCTCGGTTATCGCCCGGCCGTGAAAGGGTGTGGTATTGGCCTCAGAGGGTGTCAGTTCAGGCTCTTGAGTTACCGGGTTTCCGACTACACCAGGATCTGATTCAAGGCCGGGTAGGAACCACAGGCTTCCCGATTCCGGCTTCACCGGTACGGGCCTTCCCGACAACCCCTGGCATATCGGGCTCATTCCTGCCCAGGCGGAAACGGTAAGGTCTTCCGAACCCTCGGGCCCTTCAGCCACCGGCGCGCCTTCAGGCCTTGTCGAGAGAAACACGCCCGCAAAACCGGCCATTATGGCACTGAAAGCGCTTGCAGCGGCCGAGGCCGCCTGGCCCCTGACCTGTTTCTTCACAGGCCCGGCGGGGATCACCCCTTGGGTATTCACGTTGCAGGCACCTATGCACGTTTCCATAGGCTTGCACATCACCTCCTTATCTCATCTCTGATAAACCTCATAGTCCCCAGTTCATCCATCTGCTTGCTGTGTTCCCACCAGTACATTGCCCTGTAGCCGGCCAACTGCTTTTCCTTGAGGCGCTGCAGCGCCTTCATCTCCTGGTTCCTGGCTACGACCTCCTGTTGAGCTTGTCTGACCTCAGCCGTTTTCCTGGCAAGGGCATCTTGGACCTGGGTTATGTCCCTGTCTATCGCTGCCCTGAACACGAGGGCGTCTTGCACCTTGGTCAGATCCAAGTGCCCGGAGAGGTGTCTCCTCAGGTACTCCCGGTTCCCCGCAGCTGTTTCCATGGCGTCGTCCAGGTCCTTTTGGATCCTGTACATCTCGCCCAAAAACGCTGCGAGCTTCTCTTCAGCGATGAGTTTCCGCAACTCCCTTACCGTGAGTACTTTTTCCAGAGGAAACCTGAACTTCCTCAATTGCCTTCCCTCAGTCCTTATCGATATATCGAGCCTAGTTGAATACCCTTACCGGTCAGCGGTCCTCCTCAAAGATCCGTTGAAGCTCCGCCACCGCCTCGTCGAAGGTTACCGCTTCGTATATCCCCTGCTGCAAAAAGGCGTTCACTTTGTCTATGTACTTCAGGGCGTGGTCAATGCGAGGGTTTGAGCCTTCTACATAGGCACCGATGTTCACCAGGTCTTCTGCCCTCTTGTAAGTTGCAAGGATACTCCGGACCTTGCTCGCGCAATCCAGATGGGTTTCGGAAACCACGTCCTTCATCAAGCGCGACACGGAACTCAGCACGTCCACTGCGGGGTAGTGCCCTATCTGGGCCAGCTCCCTGGACAGCACTATGTGCCCGTCGAGTATCCCCCTGGTGGCGTCGGCAATGGGTTCGTCCATGTCATCCCCTTCAACCAGCACGGTATAGATGCCGGTGATACTCCCCCGGTTACCCCTGCCTGCCCTCTCAAGCAGTTTTGGCAAGTTGGCAAACACCGAAGGTGTATAGCCCCTGGTGGTTGGCGGTTCCCCGATAGCAAGCCCTACTTCCCTTAGGGCCATGCACCACCTGGTTATGGAATCCATCATGAGGAGCACGCTCAAACCTTGGTCCCGGAAATACTCTGCAATGGCTGTGGCAACCCACGGGGCCTTTATGCGCAGGAGGGCGGGTTCATCGGAAGTGGCTACCACTACCACTGAACGCTTGAGGCCTTCTTCGCCCAGATCCTTCTCGGTGAACTCCCTGACTTCCCTGCCCCGTTCGCCTATGAGGGCTATGACGTTGACATCGCTTGAGGTATTCCGGGCGATCATGCCCATGAGGGTGGATTTTCCCACGCCTGAGCCTGAGAATATGCCAATCCTCTGCCCTTCTCCCAGGGTGAGGAGCATATCTATGGACCTCACCCCCGTGGCCAGAGGTTTGTCAATGAGTTCCCGCTCCAAGGGAGCCGGGGCCCGTTCCATGACCGGGTAATACGATTCCGCAGGCCATGCAGGCTTGCCGTCGATGGGAAATCCCAAGGCATCGGTAATCCTGCCTAACATGTCCCTTCCCACCGGAACCTCCAGCTCACGTCCGGTGGCGATGACCAAGGCCCCAGGGGATATGCCTGTTGCGTCCCCGAAGGGCATCAGCAATACCCGGCTTCCCCTGAACCCCACAACTTCTCCCAGGATGGGTATGCCGTTGTCAGGGATGAGCCTGCATATCTCCCCTACTTTCGCCCGGGGGCCTGAAGACTCAATGAGGAGCCCAATGATGTTCTGCACCGTCCCCCGGTAGGTGAGGGTTCTTGCCGTCCGTATGGCTTCGATATACGGCAGATGTTCCAGCTGAATCATAATACCTGCTCACCCACGCAATTTCTCGCCTCGCCTATGGCTTTGGCGATGTTTTCGATCTGGGTTTCCACCGTGGCGTCGATTTGTCCCGAAGGCGTTTCAAGTATTGCCCCTTCAGAAACGGAAGGGTCGCCGATTACTTCGGTTATCTCAACACCGAATTCTCTCTCCAGACCCTGCTTGGTGCCTTCCACAAACGCAATCAACTTTGGATTGACACGCAGCAGGAATTGGCGTTCATCGCCCATTGCCTCAATGCCCTGCCTTAACATGGAGAGGATGAGTTCAGGGTCGTGGGTGAGAGCTTGCCCCACCACTTTTTGGGCAATTTCCAGGACAAGGGCAAGCAGTTTAGGTTCGGCTTCCTCTATGTACCTGTTGTAAGCTTCCCTGGAGGCTGCCAGGGCCTCCCTTGCCTGCTCAACGAACGCCCGGGCCTGATCAAGCCCTTTGTCAAGCCCGGCTCTGTAACCGGCATCAAAACCTTCTCTCTCTGCTTGCTCCAGGCGTTGAACCGCTTCCAGCCTTGCCCTCTCCAAGATCCGGTTGGCCTCCTCCTCGGCCTGCCGCTTGAGGGCCGAAGCTTCCTGCCTGGCTTGCTCCAGCAGCTCTTCACGGGAGATTTCAACGGCCACATCCACATCTACAGGCTCTGCTTCCACAACGTTTGGCCGAAAGGCCGGGATCCATACTGAACCACCAGCCTCCACCCTGAACACCCTAGACAATGATCTCGTCGCCTCCTCCCC
>JAAZEL010000017.1 GCA_012512325.1 Candidatus Fermentithermobacillaceae bacterium
AGCTTACGGTACAGCGGATCTTCGAGGCCAGGTACGGGCATGATGCAGTGTGGATCTGGACTCAGCAGTCCATGCTCGAGGAGCTCCAGGAATCCACCAGGACCATGACCCTGATGCTCGGCGCGATTGCGGGAGTGTCGCTGCTTGTCGGTGGTATAGGCGTGATGAACATCATGCTTGTGGCGGTAACCGAGCGCACAAGGGAAATCGGCCTCAGGAAAGCCATGGGAGCGAGGCAGTCCCAGATACTGCTGCAGTTCTTGTTTGAGTCGGCCTTCCTGTGTGCACTGGGCGGCATAGCCGGTGTGCTGGCAGGCATAGGAGCGTCCAGGTTGGTTGCCAGGCTTGGGCCGAGAACCGCCGTGTCCCCCATATCCATCGGCGTAGCCTTTGGGTTTGCGGTGCTAGTCGGTTTCATATTCGGCGTTTACCCTGCCATGCGCGCGGCTAAGCTCCAGCCTGTGGAAGCCTTGCGGAGCGATTGAGATTCCATGGATTAACATAATATGGAAGGAATTAGGGGCGGTGCCATAGAACTGTCACATTATGGTACCGCCTTGTTTTTGTGGTACCCGGTATCGCAGCTCCCGAGAAGCACCCCAAGAGCCAGGGGGGGTGCGCCCATGGGAAAACAGCCAGGCACAGTATTCCGGGTTACCAGGACTGTTGCACCGTCATGATAGGCCTCTGCTTTGGCCCGCTGTAGGCTTCCTGATTGGGGCTACTTATCAAGTGTCTTCGTTGAAGCCCTCTGTTTGGGTATTGCTGTTCCTGTTGCTTATACTAGGCGCTTGTGTGTTTATCCGTCGTGGGTTGAAATCCCGCCTGTGCATTGTGTTGCTGTTAACCGCAGCCGGATACATGGCCGGAGGTCTCCGGGCCTCTCTGTGGGAGTCCAGGATTGGCGATGCAAGAAACCTTGTGTTTGAGCAAGCACACTCCGGGTTCAAGCTTGTGGCGGTCCAGGTTGTGGATAATCCCAGGCAGGGGCAGAGCGGTACAACCTTCATAGGAAGCCTCCATGGCGTGGGGAAGGGCCTCAAGGCCAACGTGCACCTGTATGGGGCCAGGCCTCTGGTAAAGCCCGGTGATTCGGTGGTAGTCAAGGGCACGCTGAGCATCCCTGAAGCTGCCAAGAATCCGGGGGAGTTTGATTACAGACGATATCTCATGGGCAAGCAGGTGTTTCTTGAGCTGAAAGGGACTGTTGTGGTAGACGAGGCAGGAGATGCCGGGCTTGCTCCCTTTACCTCTCGGAACAAGCTGGATGCCGGCCTGAGAACCTTCATACGGCATCTGCTTGGTGCGCACTCCTACACTTCCGCTTTTCAGCGACTCGCATATTATGTGGAAAACAGGATAGATGCGGCATTCCCAGGAGAACAAACAAGAAGCGAAAGAGGGGTCATGAAGGCTCTACTTCTGGGCGACAAGGGAGACCTTTCCCAGGAGGATTCAGATCGGTTCCGCGCCGCAGGGCTCTACAGGTTCATCGCCATAGCCGGATTCCACGTGCAATTGGCGGCCGGGGCAGTGGAACGGGTCTTCAGGCGGCTGACAAAGGACATCAATGGGTCGAAGGCCGCCGGGATGGTTTCCGCCTTCCTCCTCGCCGGTATATCAGGCTGGTCAGTGGGGCCTTTGAGGGCTTTCTTGTGCGTCACGCTGAGGCAGCTTGCATTCCGGTGCCGCCGGAAATACGACACCCTGGCAGCCTGTGCGGTGTGCAGCATCATCATAGGCTGGCGCGTCCCATATCCTCTGACGGATATGTCCTTCCGGCTGAGTTTTGCAGGGATGATTGCAGGGTGGGTGGCCCGGGAATACACGCAGGCGCTCACCAGAAAATACGAGCTGGGAATGGTGAGGAGGGGTTTGGTCCAATCGGGCATCATGGCGGCAGTCTTGCTTCCTCTCTTGGCCTGCCACTTCCATGATGTTTCGATTGCAGGGTTTTTCCTGGGAGGATTGTGGGCGCTGCTTTCAGTAGCTGTCACCCTGTGCGTTCTCGCGGTGCTGTGTTTGCCTATGGGACTTGCCAGGTATCTCGGCTGGTTTCCCTTCTTCACGGTAAGAGGTCTAAGGCAGATAGGCTCAATGGCCGCCGGCCTGCCCATGGCGTCCTTGGCCCTGCCGGCACCTGGACTGTGCGAAACTGTCTCTTACCTGGGGCTCCTGTTGTTGCTCCTGGATATGGTTGGAGGACGACGGGGAGATGCGTGCAGCAAAACGTGGCTGACAGTCAAACCGCCGAGAACCGCCACCGCCTCCCGTAGACTCCTGGGACTTATCCTGATGCTGGTGTTATGCTTTTCGGTGGGCCTCCGCTACTACAGCTTGTGGCCCCGGGTGATCTTCTTAAGCGTGGGCCAGGCAGACAGCGCGGTTGTCCGGACCAAGAGCGCCGTTATTGTCGTGGATACGGGAACTGGGGCATCGGCAAGACGGGTATTGGTCCCGTACCTGAAACGGGAGGGAGTTAGGCAAATCGACTTGTGCATCATATCTCACCTGCATTCTGACCACGCGGGCGGGTTGGGAGAACTCTGCCGGGCTTTCAAGGTGAAGACCATAATGACGTGTCCCGGAAGCAAACAAGCAGTGTATGAGATGGTGAATTATGTGGCCCGGGAGTGGGTGTCCAAGGGAGCAACGGACTCTGACAGCCTTAACATAGTGGAAGCAGGGGCCGGTGATGTGTATGCGATTGGCGGTGCTGTTCTGACAGTCATACACCCGCCAAGACCTGGCAGCCGGAATGGCCTAAATGACCCCGTGGGACCTCATGGTTCCTTTGAGGGCAGGAGTTCCGGATGGAGTGATCAGCCTGCTTCACGGGATGCGCAAACCGGGGCCGGCTCACGGGGCTTCGACAACGAAGATTCACTGGTAGTCGGGATAAAGTTTGTCGATTTATCAGCTCATGTTGAGTTCTGGGGTGATGCACCGGGCAAAGTGGTGATGGATCTCCTGGAAGCGCGGAGCCCCCTTAACTCAGGGAAGAGTTCAGGTAATCAAGCAGGTATGGAACATAATGAGCCGGGCGGCGTCGTTTCTATTATCAAAGTACCTCACCATGGGAGCCCAGATTCTCTGGTCTACGGATTCTACAGGAGAGTCCAAGGAGGGGTTGCTGTAATCTCAGTGGGGCCGAATTCGTACGGGCATCCTTCGCCTGAGGTGATCCAGGCCGCACAGGAAAGCAAGCTTGCCGTGTTCCGCACGGACACAGATGGCGCGGTCACAGTGAGGATATATCCTGGTTCGGTGAGGGTATCGAAATTCCTTAAGCGAACCCCGTCGGAGGTGCGTTAAGGCTGCCTTGGATGGTGAGACCTTACACCGAAAACCTTGAACGAAGAACCTTGGATGAGGGCAACTTCAGACTGATGAAGTCTTGAGCGAAGCTTGTAACCGTATCACAAGGTTTCAGTCATTCGTGGTAGAATGGAGTATGCTACATAACAGTTTCCAATCGGAGTGGTAAACAGTGACAACCAGCCGGGACAAGCATAAGGTAGTAGTGGCGGCGGCATTGATTGTGATATCCGGGATTGTACTGGTATCGTGCATCAAAGAAGATGTTGTGAGTGAAAACGTGTGGGTTCTGGGGATGCCCCTTGGCGGGCTCAGGGTGCAGGAAGCGCTTGCCCTGATTGAGGAAAGAGTCAACGAGATACAAGAGGGTCCTTTGGTGTTCAAGGCAGGGGACTTGTCTTATGAGGTATCTCCTGAGGAACTGGAGGTAGTGCTTGACCCCGGCCAGATAAGGGCCCGGCTTGAGGCTTACATAGGCTCCAAGTCCATATTTTTACCCGCCTCCCACTTCAGGAAGGGTCCCAAGACGGTTGTGGATAGCGCTGCTGCCGTCGTTTCGCCTGCCCTCAATGAGGTGGCGCGGAAGATAGCTGATAACTTGTGCAAAGAACCCCTTCCTGAAAGGTACGGGTTTTCCGGACATGACCTTGTGATCCTTCCTGCTGAAAACGGCCAGGTTGTGACCCCCGAAGATGTCTTGGAAGCCCTTGAGAATATCGAAGGGGCTACGGTGGAAGTCCCATTCCAGGTGACAGAGCCCGAGATGGTGAGGGTTGAACCCCTGGAACTTGTGGCTTCTGCTGAGACCAACTATGACATAGAGGAGACAGACAGGAACGTAAACCTTGCCCTGGCAGCCAAGGCGGTGCGCGGGCAGGTTCTCATGCCGGGGCAGACGTACAGTTTCAACAGGGCTGCAGGTGAAAGGTCCGAGGCGAGGGGATACCGCTACGCAAACGTGGTAGTGGGGAACCGGCTTGTGCCTGACATAGGCGGAGGCATATGCCAGGTAACGACCACCTTGTTCATGGCGGCAGCCAAGAGCGGCCTTGATTTCCCGGAACTCCACAACCACGGCATACCCGTAGACTACGCGCCGCCAGGGCTGGATGCCGCGGTGGCGTGGGATTACCTCGACCTCAAAATTAGGAACAACTTCGATCATCCGGTGGTGTTCGGCGCTTGGGTGGAAGATGGTATGGTGCTGGTCAGGTTATTTGGCAAACCTCTGGAAAGCACGTATGAGCTTGAACCTGTGATTCTGGAAGAATATCCCCAAGAAGGCATGAATCCCGGGTTGTTGGTTGAAACATACCGCGTTGAAAAGCAGGGGGACGAGGTAAAGCGAAGGCAGCTTCTCGTGCGTTCATACTACTTGCCCAGCTATCCAAATCCGAAGTGATGGAGAACATCAGCCGTATGGGAGTGAGGTGCCACGCTAGTCACTGAGGTCGAAAAGCAAATCAAGTCGGGCAAGATCGCACCGATGTACTTCATATACGGCGACGAGGCATACTGGCACGACAGGCTGATTGGCTTGCTGTCAGATGCTTTCCCCGACGGGACGGAGCACCTGTCAGGCGACGAAACAAGCTGGCACGAGCTTCAGGATCTGATGGCCCAAGCCTCATTCTTCGGCCCCAGGCTATGGGTTGTCCGGGGAGCAAAACCCTTGTTTGACCAAAAACAGGAAAGGTGGATTACTGCAGCGGCTCCCGGCAACTGCCTACTGCTGTCAGCCGTTACCAAGACAAATCCGGCCCCGAAGGCGTTCACCCGGGCCGTATCCCAGATCGGAGGCGCGGTCATCAAGGTGGCAGAGCCCTCATGGCGGGAAGCGTCCAACTGGGTGAGAGAAAGGCTCAGGGCTGACGGATTTACCATAACAAGGGATGCATTGGAAAACCTGATCCTTGTGGCCGGAAGGAGCATGGAGCGCCTGGACAAGGAAATCGAAAAACTGGAGCTCTTTGTCCGCCCGGAGACCAGGATCACCGCGGGACACGTCGCAGCTTGCGTATCGCCTGACCCCCAGATGAACACGTTTGCGTTTGTGGATGCGGTCGCGACCAAGGACAGGGCTAAAGCCTTCTCAGAGGTCGATGACCTGCGGCTGCGTGGCGTCAGCCCCGTCTTCATGATTGCGGTGCTGGGCTCCCATTTCGGGCTGATGTGGAGGGCAAAGGACTCCGCCAATAAAGGAATTGCCCAGGACTCCCTGGGAGAACCCCTGGGAGCGCATCCGTATGCTGCCAGAAAGGCTCTTGAACAATCCAGGCGATGGACCTTCCCCCAGCTGGAGCAGGCCATACGTTTGCTGTGCGATGTTGATGAATCCCTGAAAACAGGGAAGACAGACCCGGTTTCCGCTATGGATTATGTTCTCGCAAACCTGTTTGCAGAGTGAAGGAGTAGAGCTCCTACAGGCTCGTTAGAGCCGCCAAATCCTTCAAACTCCTTCGAACTCCGTAGATTCTTCAGATTCTGAAGACTCTGCGGTTCTCAAGGTTCTGCAGTTCTGAGCGTAGCAGCGCGTGTTCTCCGCATAAGCAGCCTTAGACACAATGCGGGAGTATGCATGTTACGTGGCCCTGTGGGCTGTGTTGTGCTGCCAACAGGCCAATGGCCAAAAAAGAATATGCCTTATCAGCTAAGCATCACAAAGTGTAGGGCATATCCTTTACAACGCTGCCAGAGCGCCGAAATCCTGGGCATTACAGCAATGAAGCCAGCCTGGACTTGTACCGTGCGCCGGTGTTGGGCTTGAGCACACCTTTGGATACAGCCCTGTCGATTTGGGACTGGGCTGCCTTGTAAGCTTCCAGAGCCAATTCCTTGTCGCCCGATGCGACTGCTTCCCTGAACTTGCGGATATATGTCCTAACTCTGGACTTGACCGCCCTGTTTCTCATCCGGCGTTTTCTGCTACGCTCTATGTCTTTTATGCTGGATTTAATGTTAGCCAAAAACGGCACCTCCACCAAAACTTCTCGCTGACATCACAAAATCTTACCATCAATGACGCTGCAAGGCAAGGATGAAATGGGCGGTGTGCTACCGGCCAGTGATATTCGATTACCTGAGACTTCTCCCTCAACATCGAGGACAGCGTGGGGCAGCCAATGCCGCACGCATCAACACTATGTTCTGCTAACACGGCGTCCAGCGTTAAGACTTGGAGTCCCTAAGTTCCGCATACATGTGGTGAGCAGGAAGGCAACGAGTAGCAAAGGGCACCTTCACAGACCAAGTCATGAAATCGATACTTCTGGGGCCAGGGAGTAAGAAAATCAGATACTGGGGACGATCCCGAACATACCTATAGGCTCTGCAAAACACCGTGCACTGTGTACTGCAGTGCACAGGAAGTCCGGAGACCGTCCCAGGTTTTTGAACTCCATCTATGCGCTTACTCTATCTGCGCTCACGTCACCCTTACTGGAGTGCGGCCAGATCATTAGCGAATGTATCGATGATCTTGATGACCGAAGTCATCCCCTGGACTGCACCGTCGCTGTCGCCGCCCTGGGCCTGGATGGCCGCACTGATAGCGCTTTCCAGCTCAGTCGCCAGGGCAAGGGCAACTTCGTGGGCAGCCTGGATACCTGAAGCGGGTGAAATCTGCTCCAAGCTGCTTTTTGCAGCACTGATATCTGATTTCATGGAAGACAAGTCCACACTGATCTGCTGCTTGAGGTAGTATTGATCCCAAAACCCTATCAAGGATGCGACTGCATTATCAATGGTAGAGAAAGCCTTCTCAATTTGTTCCACTACAGTCTTATCTCCGGTGAGCGAAAAATCGCAGGCGTTGATGTCCATAGTCGCTACGTACAGGTTATCGCCTTCGGCCACAATTCCGGAGAGTTTGGGAAGGGCTTCTTCCGCAAGCTTCTGAGCTGCTTCTTTGGAGCTTGTTACCCCACAGTACACCTTGTGAAGTGGGTCAGGGCTCATGACCCCGGCGGGAACGCCTTTGTCGATGGCCATCTGTGCGGTGTTTTCGGCTCTCTCCCTGGTGGAAAACGCTCCTATTTGCACCCTGTAAAGGGTCAAAGGTGTCGTGCTGATCTGAACGGTAGCCGTTTCCCCGCCGCCCGTGGGCTGCTTGGGCTGGTCTCCTGATACAGGCTGGCCTTCAGGCGGGCGGTTGAGCAAAGAAGCCAGCAGGTACTTGCCAATGAGATAACCTGAACCCACGAACACAATGGCCAGTATCAAGAACGTGACTAGTCCCGATAAGGTGCGGCTTTTTGACATGCGGGTCCGTCTCATCCCTCTCTACACCCCCTCTTGATTGCCGAACTTCGGAATGCGTTCTGCCAGCACGGTCCCATCGGCAGAACGGAAGCGGAATACCGGCGGTTTGTGTTCTCCTGTCTGGCGGGGAACTGCAAAAAAGGCTGTCGGGGTGGTCATAGCCAGCGTGACGACTTGGTCCGGTGCGGGCTCTTGGAAATCTACGGTGATGTCAACTGTTTCCTTGGATACCTTGACGTCTTGCACATGGATCCGGTAGCCCCCTGTGGGGCAAAGACCCTGGTGTATTGCCACGAGGTACTGCTTGTGAAAGTCGACCGCAGACAGCGCCTCAGGTTCAGATGATATGCAGTATGTTTCCATAAAGCGCTCCTTACTGCCAAACACAAAGAACCCCCGCCGTGTCACGATGTCCTGGCAGTGTCCGATGTCCACGGCCAGCGGAAGCAACCGGACCATGCTATTCCTTCCCGCTAAGATGTTCCCCAAGCCGGAAAGCACCAACACTTCCTCCGTGTCAAATCCTTACTCTACCAATTGTTATTCTCCACCATATGGTGAAATACCAAACCTTTTCCGAATGTATGTCCTTGCCGGCCCGACAAGGTACAAGGAGCCGCAGCATAGTACTACATCGTCAGACGACGCTTTGGTTATGGCTAGTTCCATGGCCTTGTCCGAATCCTCTTCGATAGTCACATTGGGCGTGTACCGCCGGGCTTCCCGGGCAAGTTTTTCCGGGTCCAGCGCCCTTGGAGAATGGGGACGCGTGATTATCATCTGATGACACAAGGGCGCGATGTACGACGTGGGTTCCCGGTAGCACTTGTCGCTCAGGATCCCGAACACGCATATGATCTTACGGCCCGCCAGTTTGCCCTTGATGAACTCAGCCAGCACTCTGGCCCCCTGGGGGTTGTGGGCACCGTCCAGGATTATCAAGGGCTCCTTGTGTATCACCTCGAGCCTTCCCGGCCATACGGTGTTGGCAAGGCCTGTCCTCACTGCTTGTTCGTCCAAGTGGATGCCTCGGTCTTGTTTGCACTGTTGTTTAAGGGGCACCGGTGATGCTCCTGAGTCCTGTGAATCCTGATATGCAGCTTGTGCCGGTTGTGCCGGTGGTGCCGATAACGCTTGCAGCGCGCTCGGAGCCGGGGAATCCGGCGATGCAGGCGCCGCTACAGGAGATGTCAGGGCGGTTGACGCCAACGGAGGCACTTTGGCGACCTTGAGCGCCGCCACGGCCAGGGCTGCGTTAAGCTGCTGGTGCCTGCCAAGGAGGGATAAGGTGACATTTTCGCAGGCGAAACCAGGACCTGAGATGTCCACCGATTGTGAGAGGGTGTGATCGGAACACTTCTTGGTCGCCGGTGAAAAGCGCGCATTCTTAGCTGTTCGGGCATCTGCCCACCTAATGTCCGCAAAAGGCGCCTGGTCTACGATGTAGAGCTCAGAGTTGCACTCGATAGCGCGTTTTTTGATGACCTCAAGGGTTTCCTCTTCGGTTACCCCCGTCACCACAGGCACTCCGGGTTTTATGATGCCTGCCTTCTCGAAAGCGATCTGAGGCAGGGTGTCCCCAAGCCTGTCCATGTGGTCGAAGTCTATGGTTGTGATGACCGAGACCACAGGAGTAACCACGTTGGTTGCGTCAAACCTGCCCCCCAGCCCTACTTCCAACACAACGTAGTCGCACCGTTCCCGGGCGAAGTATTCGAAAGCGATGGCGGTGTTGACCTCAAACTCAGTGGGATGGTCGAAGCCCTCTTCCAAGAGGCGTTCTACCTTTTCGCGCACCAGGGCCGTGATTTCCACCAGAGCATGCTTTGGGATTTTCTTGCCGTTGAGCATTATCCGTTCCCGGTACTCCTCAAGGTAGGGCGAGGTGAACATCCCTGTCTTGTATCCTGCCTCCTTCAAGATGGAAGCGGCCATCGCCGTCACAGAGCCTTTCCCGTTGGTGCCCGTAACATGTATGAACTTCGTGCGTTGGTGCGGGTTTCCCATGAGTTCAAGGAGCCTGGAGACGCGCTCCAGGCCCAATCTTGAACCCAACCGCATGGTGGAATGAATCCACTTGAGCGTATCCCGGTAAGCTGCTTCAAGGTCTTTATGATTACCGCTGATCTGCATGTCGTTGACTTGCATGTTACATGCCTCGCTTCGTTCCCAAGACAAGCCTCTTGGACTGCTTGTTCTCTCGCCGGGCTGCAATGGCCTTGTCGTCCTCGGTTGTCATCCCTTTATCTTGGCCAGCATTTCCACCCTGTTTATCAGCGCTTGGAGCTTCTCTTGGTTATCCTCATGCCTCTTCCGGTGGTTATCCACAACTTGTTCAGGAGCCTTGGACAGAAACTCCTTATCAGACAGCCGTTTTGCGGTCTTGTCCAGATCCTCCCGGAGTTCCGCGATGGTCTTCTCAAGTCTTGCTATTTCTTTGTCGATGTCGATTACACCTTCGAGAGGCAGGAATACTTCAGCCCCGGTGGCTACTGATGTCAGGGCCTGCCTGGGACGCTTAGCTTCAACGTCAGGGTCTCCCTGGTCCAGGATTTCCAGAGGTTCCGTCCAGGCCAGCCGTTTGATATACGGGGCAAAGCGTTCCCACAGTTCAGGTTTTTCAGCCAGGATTACCGCTTTTTCCTTCTTGCCTGTGGGGATATTCACCTCAGCCCGCATGTTGCGGATGCCCTTTATCACATCTATCAGGTTGCCGATGAGCTCCTCCGCTTCAGCATCGATGGAGAGCTTGCCGGGCACCGGATATTCCGACACTATAAGCGGGCGGTGTTCTGGCTGGCCTTCCGTTTGGGCCGGCTTCGGCAGATATGACCACAGTTCTTCCGTGATAAAGGGTGCAAACGGATGGAGCAGCGCCAGGGATTGCTTAAGCACCTGCCACAGTACGAACTGGGTCTCTTTCCGGGTCTCAGGGTTAGCCAGGGATTCCTTGGAGAACTCGATGTACCAGTCGCAGAACTGGTCCCATACGAAGTCGATTATTGTGTCTATGGCCTCGCCCGGTTCGAACCGGTTGAGCGCCTCATTCACAGCCTCGATGGTGCGCGCGAGCCTGGACAGGATCCACCTGGCAGCCATGGTGGACAATTCCCCTTGCCTGGGCTCGGTGTCCGGTGTCGGCGGCGTCCAACCTTCCAGGTTGGACAGGCAGTACCTTGTAGCGTTCCACAGCTTGTTGCAGAAGTTTCTTGCGCCCTCAACCTTTTCATCGTAGAAGCGCATATCGCTGCCCATGGCCACCCCGCTCACCAGAGATATTCTCAGGGCGTCGGCGCCGTACTTGTCGATTACCTCCAGGGGGTCTATGCCGTTGCCCAAAGTCTTGGACATTTTCCTGCCAAGGGCATCCCTCACCAGCCCGTGGATGAGCACGTGGTGGAAGGGAGGCTGTTTCATGAACTCCATGGATGAAAATATCATCCTGGCCACCCAGAAGAAAATGATATCGTACCCGGTAATCAGGATGTCGGTAGGGAAGAAGTATCTGAGATCCTCGGTGTCGTCGGGCCAGCCCATTGTGGAAAACGGCCAGAGTGCCGATGAGAACCATGTATCCAGCACATCTCCATCTTGACGCACCGTACTGCCGCACTTGGGGCATTTCTCAGGCGCGGTTCTTGCTACGGTGATCTCGCTGCAATCATCGCAATACCATGCTGGGATCCTGTGGCCCCACCAGAGCTGCCTGGAAATGCACCAGTCCCTAATGTTCTCCATCCAGTGTTCGTAGATCTTGGTAAACCTTTCTGGCACGAAGCTTACTTCGCCCTGGCGCACCACTTCCAAAGCCGGTTCTGCCAGGGGTTTCATTTTGACGAACCATTGCTCGGAGATGAGTGGTTCTACGGTAGAGTAGCATCTGTCGCAATGGCCCACTGAGTGCCTGTGCTCTTCTGTCTTTGCCAAGTAACCCAGCTGCTTCAGATCTGCCAGCACCTGCTCCCGGCATTGGTACCTCTCAAGCCCGGCGTACTTCTTGCCTGCTTCTTCTGTCATGTTGCCTTCGATGCCGATTACAGACACGAAATCGAGGCCATGTGTGAGTCCCATTTCAAAGTCATTCGGGTCATGGGCAGGGGTTATCTTGACGGCTCCCGTTCCGAACTCAGGGTCTACATGTTGGTCAGCTATTATCGGTATGATCCGGCCGACCAGAGGCAGCACAGCGTACCTGCCTACAAGATGGCCGTATCTTGGATCTTCGGGATTCACCGCTATGGCTGTGTCGCCCAGCATGGTTTCGGGCCTTGTGGTGGCCACTGTGATGAACTCCGTATAGCTATCTGCAGGCGTTCCTGCATGAGCTTCTGACTCGTAGGAACGCAAGCTGCGGCCTGCTTCTTCGTTTGAGTCTGCGGTGCTTGCACCCTTTGTTCCCCCTGGTCCTTCTGAGATACCTGCATCACGTGCAGTGCTTGGGGTAGCCGGAATATCCTTGGGCAAGCCTTCTTCGCCCAGTCCTTCGCCCTGCCCTTCACCCAGCGCTTCGTCCAGCCCTTCACCCAGCGCTTCACCCAGCCCTTCAAGGAGCGGGTACTTGATGTAGTAGAGATGCCCGTCGGTGTCCTCGTGGTTCACCTCTATGTCTGATATTACTGTGCGGCACCCCGGGCAGAAGTTCACCATATACTTACCTCGGTAGATGAGGCCTTTTTCATACAGCCTCACGAACACCTCGGTTACCGCCCTGGAGCACACTTCGTCCATGGTGAACCGTTCCCGGGACCAGTCGCACGATGCCCCCAGGGTCTTGAGCTGGTCGGTGATGATGTGCCCGTACTTCTGTTTCCATTCCCATGCCCGTTCCAGGAACTTCTCCCTTCCCAGTTCCCATCTGGAAGTGCCTTCTTCCGCCAGCATCTCTTCAATCCTGGCGTGGGTCGCGATTGAAGCGTGGTCAGTCCCGGGCAGCCACAAAGTCTCAAGGCCCCGCATCCTGTTGTACCTCACGAAGATGTCCTGGAGGGTAGTGTCCAGGGCGTGGCCCATGTGCAGCGCCCCTGTTACGTTAGGTGGCGGGATCACAATGGAAAACCTAGGTTTCCCCGGGACAACATAGGCCTTGAACAGGTCGTTCTCCATCCAATACTCATACCATTTGTTTTCGAAACTCTTGGGTTCATACGCTTTGGGCAGGCTCTTGGCTCCCTGCTCTTGGTCTCTTGCCAATTGTACTCACCCCTCATGAAAAAGTACCGTTTCGGTCGTTAAACTTAAGGCCCCTCCGGCACAAGGACGAAGGGGCCTGATTCGCGGTACCACCTTGCTTCCCGGCGTCTTGGGCGCAAGTTCTTAACGCGATAACCGAAAGCAACAACTAGTGCAGCAAGTAATGCAACAACTAATGCAGCAACTAACGCAGCAACCGCACCCTGAGACGCTAGGCACTCTTAGCTGTAACGGGCTTACCCGGTCAAGCCTTTCCTCTTGAATTCTCCAGGGCGACCTTCAGCAAAACCCTTTCCTGGGGCTCTCAGCCTGGGACCCCATTCTCTGTAGGAGGTATCTTGCCTACTCCTCCCCTTCATCGAATCTGCACAGTATGTCCTGGTTTCTATCATCTTAGTCTATGTAGCGAATATTATACCAATTTAGTATCGATAAGTGAAGGCCGCGTGGGCAAGTGCAACTAGTGATAGCCATGTGATTACGCGATCCTCGAGCCCCCCAGCGACCCAGCCCCCGAGTCCCAACGATAAGTCCGGTGAGATGGTGACGCGACACATCAAATCTCGATCTGTCGGGAGACGGTGTACATCGTGTACCATTTCTTGATCGGTCGTGGAAGATGGTGCACATGGTGAACCGTTTTTGGAGTGTCAGCCAGAAAATGGTGCATGGGATGTACCGTTTTCAAGGAATCTTTGCTGACAATGGCGCATGTGGTGTACCATTTTCCGTGCTACCTGGGGAGAATGGCACATGTAGTATACCATTTGTCAGGAGTTCTGCCGGAGGATGGCTCACGTGGTGTACCATTTTCAGCAGTTCTGCCGCGGAATGGTACTCCTGGTA
>JAAZEL010000018.1 GCA_012512325.1 Candidatus Fermentithermobacillaceae bacterium
CCTATGAAGGCTTACAACCGCATAGGCGACATCCTGATTACGATTCACTCCAACGTTGAGAACCCCGATGTAGTCATGGTGCTTGATCCTACGTTGGTTGGGCCTGTTGATGTAACTGAAGGCATCAAGCCTGACGGGATAATCATCATCAACACCACCTTGTCGCCTGAAGAAGTAAAGCAGAAGCTGGGCAGCGATAAGTTCAAGGTTGCCACAGTGGATGCAAGTGGGATAGCTATGGATTGCATAGGGCGCGACATCCCCAACACCCCGATGATGGGAGCCCTTCTCAAACTGGTCGAGATTCTTCCCTTTGAGGAGTTCGTCGAGAGAATGAAGGAAGATCTCACGGTCAAGTTCCGGGGACGGGAAAGCATAGTCGAAGGCAACATCCAAGCCATACGCCGCGCCTACGAGGAGGTGAAGTTGGCATGACCAACTTGAAAGGCTACAAGGACATCCCTATTGGCGGAATGATCACTGAAGCAGGTAATTCAGAAAAATATAAGACAGGAGATTGGAGAAGCCTCAAACCTATTTGGAACGAAGAAGGTTGCGTTCACTGCCTCATGTGCTGGGTCTTCTGTCCCGATACCGCCATCATCGTAGAAGATGGCAAGATGAAGGGCATAAATTACGACCATTGCAAGGGCTGTGGGATTTGTGCCCGGGAGTGCCCGCGCAAAGAAAAAGCTTTGTATATGGTGAAAGAGGAATAAGGGCGAAATCTTCGTGCTAAGGAGGCATGAAAGTGGCTGCTGAGCAAAAAAGAGTTGCTATGACCGGTAACGAGGCAGTGGCTCATTGCATGCGTCAGATTGACCCTGATGTAGTCGCTGCGTACCCGATTACGCCTCAGACCGACATTGTACAGTACTTCTCGACTTTCGTGTCAAATGGCCAGGTCAAGACTGAATTTGTCACGGTTGAAAGCGAACATTCAGCCATGTCCGCCACCCTCGGTGCATCTATGGCCGGTGCCAGGGCCATGACCGCCACGTCATCCCAGGGCCTTGCCCTGATGTGGGAAGTGCTCCACATTACGTCATCTTACAGGGCGCCGGTAGTTATGCCTGTGGTCAACAGGGCGCTTTCAGGGCCCATCAACATCCACTGCGACCATTCAGATACCATGGGATCTTTGACCACTGGGTGGATCCAGCTATATTCAGAAAGCGCACAGGAAGCTTACGATAACCTGATTCAGGCCGTGAGGATTGCAGAGCATCCTGATGTCTTGCTGCCGGTAATGGTGTGCCAAGACGGCTTCATTACCAGCCACGGCATTGAAAACCTGAACCTCTTGCCTGATGAAACGGTAAAGCAATTCGTGGGTGAGTACAAGCCCGAGCATTATCTGCTTGACCTCGAAAACCCGATTACCGTCGGCCCTCTGGCGCTGCAGGACTACTACACAGAGGTGAAGTACCAGCAGGCTAAGGCAATGGAAAACGCCAAGCAGGTTATCCTTGATGTGGCCGCGGAATATGAGAAAATATCAGGCCGCAAGTACGGGTTCTTCGAAGCGTATAAGCTGGACGATGCCGAAAGGGCCATTGTGGTACTGAGCTCCACCGCAGGTACTGCAAAAGCCGTGGTTGACAGCTTGAGGGCCAGGGGTGAAAAAGTTGGCCTGCTCAAACCCAGGGTACTCAGGCCTTTCCCCGCGAAGGAACTGGTGGACGCTTTGTCCTCAGTGCAGGCGGTGGCGATCATGGACAGGGCTGATACCTTCTCCACTGCAGGAGGCCAGCTGTTTGTGGAAATCCGTTCGGCTTTGTACGAGTCCGACAAGCGTCCGCTTATGAAGAACTACATTCTCGGTCTGGGCGGAAGAGACACCACAACCCGGGAAATCACCAAGGTGTATTCGGACCTTGCGGCCGCCCTTGAAAAAGGCCGGGTTGAAGAGCTCATTACGCACCTGGACGTCAGAGAATAGGAGGGGTTAATGTGGCTACTTTGAAAGAACTCTCTCGCGTTCCGGAAGTGCTAGCCCCGGGTCACCGGATGTGTGCCGGATGTGGTGCGCCAATCGTGGTGAGGCAGGTGTTGCGTGCAGCCAAGGCGCCTGTAGCGGTAGCCAACGCAACCGGTTGTCTCGAGGTTTCCACTACCATTTACCCGTACACGTCTTGGAAGTCTCCCTTTATCCACGTGGCATTTGAGAATGCTTCGGCCAGCCTTTCGGGAGTTGAAGCTGCATATCAGTCTTTGAAACGTCAAGGGAAGATCACCGATGAAATCAAGTTCGTCGCCTTCGGCGGTGACGGTGGAACCTATGACATAGGCCTTCAGAGCCTGTCAGGTGCAATGGAGCGGGGCCATGACATGGTCTACGTTTGCTATGACAACGGCGCTTACATGAACACAGGTATCCAGCGGTCCTCTGCTACCCCCATGGGTGCGGACACCACGACCACGCCTGTGGGCAGCGTGCGGCCGGGTAAACTCGGCTGGCGCAAGAACCTGACCAAGATAATGATGGCCCACGGGATCCCGTATGTGGCCCAGATTTCGCCGTCCCACTGGAACGACCTGTATCAGAAAGCCGAAAAAGCGTTTGCAGTGAAAGGGCCCGCTTTCCTTAACGCAATAGCGCCTTGTCCCAGGGGATGGCGTCACGACTCCGCCGAAACCGTTCAAATGACCAAGCTGGCCGTAGACACATGCTTCTGGCCGCTTTTCGAAGCGGTTGACGGCAAGGTCAGGGTGACGTATAAGCCTAGACAGAAGAAGCCCGTTGTGGAATTCCTGAAGACCCAGGGCAGGTTCCGCCACCTGTTCAGGCCCGAGAACGAGGGCCTCATTGAACAGATCCAGGCTGAAGTTGACAGAGAATGGGAAGAGCTTCTGGCCTTGGAGCGGTTGAGCCAGGAACAGGCTGCTGAGTAATATACGGATCGCACAGGTTGGGCAATACTTAAGGGCGGGCGCTTTGTCCCGCCCTTTTGGACACCGGAAAAAGTAGCGGATGCTGAAAAGCGAGGTGTTGCCAGGTGGGCGAGTTACGCGTGCGGTTTGCTCCGTCCCCGACCGGATATCTTCATATCGGCGGAGCCAGGACAGCTCTTTTCAACTATCTCTTCGCCAAGCACAGCGGTGGCAAGTTTGTGCTGAGGGTTGAAGACACCGACGTGGAACGCACCATTGAGGATTCGGCCGAGAAGATGATGGAAAGCCTCAAATGGTTAGGCTTGACTTGGGATGAAGGCCCTGTTGTAGGCGGTCCTGCGGCCCCCTATCAACAGTCCCAGCGGCGGGAGTTGTACAGAAAATATGCTTTGGCGCTGATGGATAAGGGCCTGGCGTATAAATGCTATTGCACGCCGGAAGAACTCGAGGCCGAGCGGGAGCAGGCAAGACTGGCCAAGAAGGCGCCCAGGTACAGCGGTAGATGCAGGGAGCTCACCGAGGAGCAGATCCAGAAGTTCGAAGCAGAGGGCAGGAAGTGGGCCATCAGATTCGGCACTCCTGATGGCGGCTACACGGTTGTGAACGACCTCATCCGCGGAGAGGTGTCTTTCGCCAATGAAGAGATTGCAGATTTCATAATCCTTAAGTCAGACGGCCTTCCTACATACAACTTCGCGTGTGTCATCGATGACTGGCTCATGGGGATCACCCACGTGATAAGGGCAGACGAGCACCTTTCAAACACCCCGAGGCAGATGATGCTCTATCGCGCGCTTATGGCGCCAATGCCAAAGTTTGCCCATGTGCCTATGATCCTTGCGCCCGACAGGTCAAAACTTTCCAAGCGCCACGGCGCACAGACTGTGGAGGAGTTTCGCGATAAAGGCTACTTACCCGAAGCCATTGTGAATTACATAGCCCTCCTGGGGTGGACACCTCCCGATGCCACCCAAGAGTTCATGTCCCTTGAAGAAATGATCGATCTGTTTGACCTGTCCAGGGTTTCTTCCACTGCGGCTGTGTACGACATCAAGAAGCTTACCTGGATGAACGGGCAGTACATCAAAGCACTTGACCCCGAAGACCTGATTGAAAGAGTCACCCCGTTTATCGAGGCAGCAGGCTTGGCTACCAGGGAACGGCTTGAGGAGAGGAAGGATTGGTTTAGGCAAGCAATAATCACAATGCAAGAGCGGGCCAAGACCCTGGAGGAACTGGCAGAGAGTATGGCGTTTTACTTCAGGCCTCCCGACAGCTACGATGAGGAAGGTGTCAGGAAGCACTTCACCAAACCGGGTGTTGCAGGATTACTTGGCAAGTGCGTGGAAGTACTGTCGAGTATTCCTGAATGGACCATTGAAGCTTGCGACCGGGCGTACACCGAGCTGGCCCAGAGGGAAGGTGTCGGCCGAGGCAAGCTGATTCACCCGACCAGGCTTGCTTTGAGCGGGAAAACCTTCGGACCGGGCCTGTTTGACATCATGTATGTGCTGGGCAGAGATGAAACCATCTCCAGGCTCAACGATGCAATCAAGTTCATAGAAACCTTGCAATAGCTGCAACATCTGGCTGACGGTTGACTACCGGCGGATCTCAAGTGCCGGTCGGCGATGTCCGGCTGCCTGTGAGTGAAACCCAATGCAAGGAGGGGATCATCAGGTGGACGTTATCGAAGCCATCAAGAAAAGGCGGAGCATAAGGCGGTATAAAGACACGCCTGTGCCTGAAGACGTGCTCAAGGAGATCCTGGACTGCGCCAGGTTAGCTCCAAGCGCGGGCAACAGGCAACCCTGGATGTTTTACGTGGTGAAAAACCCCGATGTTAAGCAGAAACTGGTGGAGGCTTCCGGCAATCAGGTTTTCCTGGCTCAAGCGCCGGTGGTAATAGTTGTGTGCGGAGATCCTGAAGTGTCAGCCAAGAGGTACGAAGACAGGGGTAGGAGTTTGTACTACATACAGGATACGGCTGCCGCGGTTCAGAACATAATGCTGGCTGCCGTTGGCTTCGGGCTGGGAACTTGCTGGGTCGGAGCTTTCCGGGAAACCATGGTGCGCGAGGCCCTGGACCTGCCTGCGAATTTGCGTCCCGTGGCCATGATACCCATAGGTTATCCTGATCAGGAACGGGAAACCAGGAACCTGAGGCCTCATGAAATGGTCGTGAGGGAGATATAACGGGGAGATACAGGGGCGAATGATTCAGGGCCATGGCCGGCCCCGGGGAACCTTCGCGGGGGACCCGGCCTGGCCCTTTGCTTTTGTCAGACCGTTTCGCCTCTCAGGACTGCCGGGTCGGCGTCGATCTTCACAAGCTTCGCGTAGAGGCCGTCTTTTTCCAGGAGTTCGTCGTGCCGGCCTTCTTCAACTATCTCGCCTTCACTCAGGACTGCAATCTTATCAGCATTGCGGATTGTGGACAGCCTGTGGGCAATCACCACCGTAGTACGGCCTTCCATGAGCTTGCGCAGGGCCGCACTGATCTTGGCTTCGGTCTCGGTGTCCACCGACGATGTGGCTTCATCCAGTATGAGAATGGGTGCATTGTACAGGAGCGCTCTGGCTATGGCCAACCTCTGCTTCTGGTCGCCTGACAGGCGGACTCCCCGTTCGCCGATATGGGTATCGTAGCCGTCGGGCAGCTCCCTGATGAACTCGTCGGCACCGGCCTGGCGGCTTCTTCAATCTGCTTTCTCGAGGCATGGGGGCTGCCGTAGGCAATGTTTTCAGCCACGGTGCCGTTGAACAAGAACACATCTTGCGATACCATGCTTATATTCTTCCTGAGGGATGCCAGCTTCGCTTTCCTTATGTCGACGCCGTCTATCAAGACCCGGCCCTCCGTGGGATCGTAGAACCTGGGTATCAGGTTGGCCATGGTGGTCTTACACCCGTGGGCCCTACCAGTGCCACCATCTGGCCCGGCTTGATCTCAAGGTTTATGTTGCGGAGCACGGGTACGTCGCCATCGTACCGGAAGGACACGTTTTCGAACACGATATGGCCCTTTACCTGAGGCAGGTCCACCGCCCCGGGCGGGTCTTTGATTTCAGGGATCGAGTCGAGCACTTCGAAGTACCTGTCGCCGGCGGCAAGGGCCTGGTTGAGGGATTCGTTTATCCGGTTAAGCTGGATGACCGGCTCGTAAAATTGTGCCACGTAAAGGAGAAACCCTGTGATATCCGCAATGGACAACCCCTTGTTAATGGCCATTACGCCGCCGAAGAACACCACGAACACCGTTCCGAGCCCGGCGAAAAAGTCCACTACACCCGAGAACACGCTGCTTATGGACACGGCTTTTGCGATGGCCCATGCATGGGCGTAGATCCCTCGGACACCCTCCGGTACTCACGCTCCTCCTGGGTAAACACCTGTATTTCCCGGATACCGCTCAAGTTGTCCTGGAGGATGGCGTTAAGATCCCCCAGCTTGGCTTGGGCCTGACGGAACAGGGGCCGTACGATTTTCTGATAGAAGTACATCACTATGGTGATCAGCGGTATGGGGATGAGAGTATAGACAGCCAGTTCCTTATTGATATAAGAGCAGCGCCGTAGTGCCTATGAGCCTCAGGAGCGCCAGTGTGATCTCTGGCACCGCATGGGCGATCAGGAGCTCGAAGTTGGATGTATCATTCACCACCCTGGACATGATCTGTCCGGTTTGGGTGTCAGAGTAGAACTTGGGTGACAGCTTCTGGAGATGGTCGTAAATCGCCTGTCTGGCTGAAGCTACGGCCCCCCAGCCGGCTATGTGGGCAGACCACGTCTGGAGTGCCCTCAGCGCGGGGCGCAACGCGTAGACCGCCAGCAACAAGAGGGCCACCCGGAGGATCTGATCCCTTGCAAGGGCGCCTGTTCCCACCACGGTCTCAATCATGGCTATGAGGGACCTTTGAAGCAATGGGCCTGCAA
>JAAZEL010000019.1 GCA_012512325.1 Candidatus Fermentithermobacillaceae bacterium
TACCAAAACTGAGATGTGGCGGCGGACGCCGCCACTTCTTAAACAAAGAGGGTGACATTTTCACTGTCCAAATTTGTATTCTTGGGGGTGACAAAATCACTGTCCGTTGACAGGCAATGAAAGCAGAATTATCGGTGGACCCTGATACTAATCATAGACCCTTACGCTGGCCCGGGCTCAGATTTTGAGCGCGTTCAGTTAGGAAGTGCTCAGGTATTGAGCATGTAGGGTTCGGTAGTGCATGGATTCGAACCTTGCGGTAGTTGCCGGTGTTTCCGTCACATCTCACAGACGCCCCTGATTCCGACCATGAATAAGTTTCCTTTTCTGGGGTAACCATAGAACGTGCGTCTAATGGCTATGTTGGTGATGGAGGTGAACAAGTTGGACAACAGAAGTGAGAACACCTGGATGGGCGTTATCATCAGATTTGTTGTATCTGCCATTGTTCTGCTTGTATTGGGGATGGCTCTGCCAGGTTTTTCGGTATTCGGTTTCACCAACGCGCTGGTAGCTGCGATAGTCATCGCTGTGATCGGCTGGGCAGTGGAAGCGATCTTGGGTGAGAGGATATCGCCCCAGTCCAGGGGTATCGTAGGATTCATAGTAGCAGCCGTTGTAATCTACGTTGCTCAATACCTGGTTCCGGGTATGAGTGTATCAATCTTAGGCGCATTCTTAGCTTCACTGGTAATTGGAATCATCGATGCATTTGTACCTACGGTAATAAGATAGAGGTGGTGAATAGGTTGTAATAGTTTGGATCGGTAGATACGGTCGATTAGGATGACAAGTGGACCGGGCGTGAGTCCATGGCGGGAAACTCATGGATGCGCCCGGTTTTGTTCATGTTGTTCGTTCCTCCAAGTCTTCCGATACCCAGTTCATCCGGCAGACATTAACCTTGGGTACGTTCAAGGTGAGTACGGTCAAGGACCCCCGCGATTATCGCTGGGATGCCGGGCCGATATTTGATTACGGTGCCTTACAGTATCTCTGCCAGTTTGTGATCTGCTCCTGGGTTGGCCGCGGCCGGGCTGCCGTGGCTCCGGAGTGTCATCTGAGACCTGCCGGTCTGCAATTTGCCCCGGCCTCCCTTACTAACCATGAATCATCCGCGGATTGTGATCATATCCAAGATAAGAGATGAAGTTAATTGAGGCAGGAGCACCTGATACAATCGCACCTGGCCGGCCTATAGGGAGGCATGGGGAGGTAGGCTTATGAGGGCCAAGACACAGATTAGCACGACACGGACAGGCACGACGAAGACCGGTAGGGCAGAGCCAGGCACGGCATTACCTGGAAGGACACAAATAGGCGCTATGCCGGCCAGCCGGACGCAGGATGACAGGATGCAGGCAGCCCGAACGCAGCCTCACACAACGCAGACAAGCATAAAGCAGGCCCCCGGAACTCCGGCTGACGAAACATTGACCGTCAGGATGCGGGCCGGCAGGACCCATGGCGGCGGCAGGAGCCGATTAGGTACGACAGTTGTGAGAACAGGCAAACAAACGGGCGGAAAAATACAGAGGCTGAAGACAATCCTTTCCCAGGCCTTGATTATAATCTTCCTTATTATGTTCTGCCTGTCGTTCGAGCGGGACATTTCGGTGCCTGCATTCACCGGCGAAGGGCCCCAGGTTGACGATGGCCCGCTGCTTAGCCCCTCTGTGTTCGACATCCTGTGGCAACGCCGGGGCATTTCCAAGATACTGCTGAAAACCGGGTTTCCGATGATAAGCTACATGGAGGAAATCAGAAAAGACTACCCCATGTTGAGTATCCCACTTCAGATTTTCGGATGGTTTCTGGGGTTTACCCCGCGGGGAGTTCAGGATGTAGTTGCAAGCAGCTTCCCCAAGTTCGTCGATGACTACATGGTAGTTTGGTCAGGCGGCAGTGCAGATGATCCTGAGAAGGATTGGGGGGTAAGCCCGGTATTGTTCTCCCTACCTCCGGGGGACGGGGTTATACCGGCCACCATGATTTCAAGAAACAGCCCGGTTGTGGCCGTATATCACACCCATGCCACTGAGTCGTACCTGCCTGAACTCAATAAGACCAAAGGATCAGAAGCGTTCTCGAGCGACTTGACTAAGACTGTGGTCAAGGTGGGGGAAATGCTGGCTGAAGAGTTGGAGCGGACCTACAGGCTGCCGGTGCTGCACTCCAAGACCGTCCACGACGCTGAGTCCAGGGTGGGCGCGTATTATCGTTCGGAGGCTACGGTTACAGCCATACGTGAGAAGTATCCCGATTGCAAGATCCTGCTGGATATCCACCGCGACAGCCAACCCAGGAGCCTTACAGCGGTCACCATAGGGGGAAAACCTTATGCACGGATGCTTTTGGTGGTAGGGACCGAAAACCCAAACTGGGTGTCCAACTATAACTTTTCCCGCCAGCTTATCGCCAAACTTGACGAGAGATACCCTGGGATTACCCGGGGAATCCTTCATGCCTCGGCCGTTTACAACCAGAAGTATTCTCCCTTGGCAATTCTGGTTGAAGTAGGCGGTGTCGACAATACACTGGCTGAGTGCAAGCACAGCATGCAGGCGCTCGCCTGGGCGCTGGCGTCGGTGATTACAGGTAGTGATTGAAACAAAAGCCTAACGATTGAAGTGTTATGCATCGCAGAGAGAATACATACATCTTCATACATTAATCGAAGTTCTTCTCGGTTACCCGTCAAATACTTAGAGCTTGCTCCCGCCCGCTTACGTCTTGTTGCCCAGCATGCTGGCGAAACGGGCCGTCCATGTCGACCTTTTCTTAAGTACCTTCAGAAGGATATTTCAGTGTGGAGGAGAATGAGTCTAAGTGGAGGAGAATGAGTCTAAAGCATTATGGGGTATACTGGCTATGCGAACAGATTTCTGTAGTACTGGGGACTACTATTTTAGCATTAGGTACAGATGTTCTATTATCTGCGATTTTCATATATCCAAACACATGTTTCCGACTCTCTCTGCCGGATCCCCTGAGGTAGTATTGATGTACAGCCAATATAATGAACTCTATGATGCTGTCCAGCCCTGTTTCCGATTACATGAGACCTACCGAAAGCTACGTGAAGCTATGTGGAGCTTTCAATGAAGGGGGTGATATTGCCGGAATCAAGTCACTTGGCAAACCTACGGCAACCGATGCCATCAGGCATCCAGAGAGTCTAACCAAATAGTCTGGGAGGAATTTGTTGTGGGTAAGAAGCGAAGCGGAAGACTTATTGCTGTTTTATTGACTTTTGTTATGCTATTGGGTTTGTGCCCCACAGTATTGCTGGCCCAGGCCCTTGCAGACTTTGAGGGGCATTGGGCTGAAGAGGCAATCAACCTCTGGTCCGGGAGGGGCATAGTCAAGGGCTACGAAGACGGAACATTTGGCCCTGACAGGTTCATTACACGGGCAGAATTTGCCGCTCTACTAAACCGCACTTTTGGATTCACCACACTTTCATCAAAGGAATTCCCTGATGTAAGCGACGATGCGTGGTTTGCCGGGGACGTTTCCAAGGCAGCCGGTGCGGGCTACATTGAGGGTTATGAAGATGGCACCTTCAGGCCTGACAACAACATAACCAGGCAAGAAGCGGCGTTGGTATTTGCTAGGATATACAAGCTGGAGCAAACCGATCAAAGCTATGAGTTCACTGACTTTGACACTATTCCCGATTGGAGCCGGAAGGCTGTAGTTGCCGTGGCAAAAGCCGGCCTGATGCAGGGCTATCCCGACGGAAGCTTTGGTCCTGCCCGCAATATCACCAGGGCTGAGACTGTAAGCGTGCTAGA
>JAAZEL010000020.1 GCA_012512325.1 Candidatus Fermentithermobacillaceae bacterium
CAGGGCGACAAACAGAGGAGCTTGGCCACGGGGAACGGCTGCGAGGAGCTGTTCCAACTCCCGAAACACCACGTCTCCTACCTTGGCAGCTATGCCCTGGGATGCCTTTGGGAACCTGGAATCAAAGTCCCTTGGCTCCATCACCGATACCTTAATGCCCCGATTGCGGGCTTCCACCAAGACGGGGTCCTTGTGCCGGTCATTTCCCCTGCCGCGTACCAGAATGTCAAACACCGGCCAGTTGCTCTCGATAGCCTCACTTACAGGCTGTTTTCCGTAGACATAGATGGTCTTTCTAGACTTTGACATGATCAGCTCCTGTACACCCTTCGCCCTATCCCTTGCCGAGCCGGGTATCTCCCACCTCTTGACCGCCTGGGGTAGACACTCCAGTCAACAAAGGCTTGCCAACCGGTAATGTGCTTTTCATCCTCGGATAGCGTGCCCCTGTCACTCTTGCTTCTTGCGAGCCCTGTAAGCCTCTTGTAGTTCGTCCATGGTAGGAGCCCTGCCGCAGGACATCTTGCCCTCAGGGCAATAGCCGAAATCTTCGCAAGACGGACCCGCTTTGTAGAAAATGTTGGGAGCTATCTTCTTGTACTCGGCGAGGAGCATGTTGAACATTCGGCGGATCTCCCACTGGGCCCTCCGGCAACATCTTAGGTTGAACATGTGTCTGAGTTGCCGTGCGTTTGTGGTTATCACAAACCTGGTCTCAGTTGCATTGGTCAACGCAAACCTTACATCTTCGGCGGGAATCCCCAGGGACAAACCTTCCCTTTGCATGTCAAGCACTTCTTCCTGTAGCTCCTGATACCGCCGCAGGAACTCAGGGTGTCTCCGGAAGCTGGACGGGGTAACGTACTTGAAATTGTCCTCCTTCACGTACCTCTGAGATTGCTGGAGTTGAGATACATCGGCAGATGCCTGAACCGGCTCGTTGAAGTACAACACCCCCGGCTCCTTGACCACCTTCATCAGGCGGTGCCTGTCATTCTGCTGACTGGATATCCTGGAATACCCTTCTACTGCAAAGGTTGTGTACCAGTGCTCCAGAACCCCGAGGTGCCCGGACTTGATTAGGCCCCGTATGAACCGCCCCACTTCTTCTTTCGAGGGCTTGTCCCCTGTCAAAATCGATTCAAGCTCATCGGTTCCCATAGGTGAGTAACACAGACGGCCCAAAAGGGTCAATCTTTCAGTATCTATCCCGGTACCCATGAACGGATAATGCAACACCTTCACCTTAAGCCGGGCTTCGGAAGTGTTTTCGGACCGGTCATCCATACTTATCTTCTCCCCCGCATATAATGACTTAGTCTCATGCCGGTCATGTATTATCTCAGGGGCCGGCATGTCACGTCACATCCTGACCTTAGTACCTGACGGTGTGTCCTCAAGCACTATCCCCAGTTCGGCCAGTTTGTTCCTGATGTAATCGGCAGTTGCGTAATCCTTCCTTTGACGGGCAGTATTCCTGACATCCACCAAAATGTCAACCAGTTTACCGCCTAAATCGGGCTCCTGTGACAAGGCGGGACCAGCGGTCCGGGGCACCAGTCCAAGGATGCCAAGGCACTGAACCAGGAGTCCGAAAGCTTCTGCCACCCTTTTCCGGGCATGGGGATCGGGAACGGCTTGGTCCTGAGGTACCACATGGGCATTGATGGCAGTTATGAGGTCAAATACGGCAGCCAGAGCCCCCTGGGTGGAAAAATCGTTGTCCATGGCTTCGAAAAACGCTGCCCTGCATTGCGACGTGGCTTCAGCCAGTTTGGAAGCATCACGTAGCCCTTGAGCCGCCGGGTTGGCTAGAAACTCCAGGGCGTTCCGGTAACCCGTTTGTATGCGCTCCCAGCCCTTCTCTGCAGATCTGAGGAGTTCTCCCGAGAAGTCCAATACTTTGCGCCTGTGAGCCGACAGAAGGTACAACCGTACGGCCATGGGGTCGTGGTTGTTGACAAGCTCGTAGAGGTAAACCACATTTCCAAGGGACTTGGACATCTTCTCCCCCTCGAGGTTCAGCAGCTCGGTGTGAACCCAGTATTGCACATAGGGTTCGGCACCTGATACCGCCTCTGCCTGGGCTACTTCATTCTCGTGGTGGGGGAACACCAGCTCGGTGCCGCCCCCGTGCATGTCAATCTGCGGCCCGAGATGCTTGTGAACCATGACGGAGCATTCGATATGCCAGCCTGGTCTCCCGTTTCCCCAAGGGCTGGGCCATCCCGGTTCACCTGGCTTAGACCTCTTCCACAGTGCCCAATCCAGGGGCGACTCTTTGAGTTCTGAAACTTCAACCCTTGCCCCGGGCATCAGGTCCTCCGGTTTCCTGCCGGACAGCTTGCCGTAATCCAGAAAACGCCCTGCCCTGAAATACACATCGCCCGAAGATTCATATGCATAACCCTTGTCGATAAGCGCCTGGACCGCATCTATAATCTCGGGGATCACTTCGCTTGCCCTGGGGTATACATCGGCCCGCTTAACGCCGAGTTTGTCCATGCATTCCAGATACTCTTGGATGTATTTCTCGGCTATTGCCGCTATTGGAATGCCCGTTTCCTTGCTCCTGCGGATGAGTTTGTCATCTATGTCGGTGAAGTTAGTTACCAGTCTCACATTGTACCCCTTGTGGTACAAATAGCGTCTTACCACATCCCAAAACACAGCGGGCCTGGCGTGGCCTATGTGGCTGTGGTCGTACGGTGTTATACCGCACACATATATGCTCACTTTGCCCTCCTCAAGGGGGACAAACTCCTCGTATTGCCTTGAAAGGGTATTGCACACCTTAAGCGCCATGTCAACCCCTGCCCTTCGTTATGAGTGTTGCAACACAAAAAGCAGCAATCCCTTGACCTTGGCCAAGACTCCCTAATCCCTCAGGGGATGTAGCTTTGATTGAAACCCTGTCGACTGGAATTGATAATGCTTGGGAGATGTTGTACCTCATATACTCTATGTATGGCGATAACCTGGGTTCCTGTGCCACCAAGGTGCAATCCAGGTGAAGGATTTCCGAGCTTTCTCCTGCAACAGACCATATATCCGACAGAAGGCCCAAACTTCTTGCATCCCGAAACCTGGGATCCCCGGGAGGAAACCACTTGCCTATATCGCCCATGGCGAGAGCTCCCAGGATTGCATCTGCAACGGCGTGGCACAACACATCGGCATCTGAATGGCCGGAGAGTCCCCTTGACCAAGGAAGCTCCACCCCGCCCAAGATGCATTTCCTGCCGTCAACCAAAGGATGTACGTCAAACCCGAAACCGGTCACGGGAACGGAAGCCTGATAGAGTCGCTTAAGCCGTCTCGTCCTCACCTTCCGCCGGTAACCGGGCCTCGGGCGGTTGCTCTCTCCGGGGGACACCTCTGCCCCCGTTTCAAGCCCATCCATTTGGTTTTGCAGAAGGGCGGAAGCTAGCGCGAAGTCTTCAGGGAAGGTGACCTTCACGTTGGTACGTTCTCCTTCAACCACGGCTACTCTGTGTCCGTACCGTTCCAACAACTGGCCGTCGTCTGTCCCGGTAAAGCCGTCTCGCCGCGCCATCTCATGGCATTGTTTTAACAGGCTTAACCTGAACACTTGAGGGGTCTGGACCATGATAGTGCCATCCCTTGAGAGGGTGCCGTGCACAAAACGCAGTTCCCCTTGACGGGGAGGGGTCACGGCTTTCACAGTATCTGTGACAGCGATCCCGCATATTGCAGCTGAGTGCTGTCTTGCCGCTTGGATGGCACGCAATGCCAGCTCTCTGGAAAACAGCGGTCGCGACGCATCGTGGACCACAACCCAGGATACATCAGGGGGCAGTTCCTGGAGGGCCAAACCCACAGACTCTTGGCGTGTAGGGCCGCCGGTTACAGCAAGCACAGGCTTGCCATGCTGCAGCGCCAAGCTCCGGACAATGCCATTGGTAAGGTCGCAGGTTTCATGTCCATGGGGAAGGGCTATCACTGCCCCGCTCACCTCAGGCAGGGATATAAGCTTGCTTGCCGTCCATTCAAGTATGGTCTTTCCGGCGATCTCCACGAATTGCTTGGGTATATCGCCCCCGGCCCGGACACCACGCCCGGCTGCAGGGACCACCGCCCACACACTCTCAAGCATGTTCATCGTCCCGGCCTGTCGCCTTCAATTTGGCAAATATCATCCGCCCTGCAGGCGTAGTATGGCAGTTAGTCACGATGACTGTTATATCTTCGCCTACGTGTTTCTTGGCTTGCTCCACCACAACCATGGTGCCGTCTTCCAGGTAACCCACACCTTGTCCGGGCTCTTTGCCTTCTTTTATTATGTGGATGGCCAGTTCTTCACCTGCAGATACGATGGGCTTGAGCGCGTTTGCCAACTGGTTGATGTTGAGCACGCCGACTTCCTGAAACTCTGCGATCTTCGCCAGGTTGTAGTCGGTTGTGATGATCAGAGCCCCTGTAGCCTTGGCCATCTTGAGTAGCCTGAGGTCTACGTCAAGATCAGGGTCTTCGTCCCAGTCTTGCATCACTACCTCAACGAAAGCTTCCTTCTGCATTTCATTCAGGATATTGAGGCCCCGCCTACCTTTGTTCCGCTTCATATTGTCCGACGAGTCGGCAATGCGCCTTAGTTCCTCTAACACAAAATTGGGGATAATCACCGGCCCCTCAATGAAGCCCGTCCGGCATATATCCGCGATCCGCCCGTCAATGATGGTGCTTGTATCCAGGATCTTGCCTGATGAAAACCCGCCGTCGGCCGCGGGGTTCCGTTTCCTTGCACCTGATAGCGTCTTGGCCATACTTCGAAACGGACGGGGAGTTATGGCAAGTATATCCTCTTTCTTGCTCCTTGCAACCACGATGCCTATATAGCCCAGAAGCACCATGGCGATGGAAGGGAGGACGCTGCCAACGATAGGTATTCTGGATAACGATGGGGTGATCAAATTAGATATTATAAGGCCAACTATGAGTCCGGTCACCCCAACCAGAATGTCCTGCAGCGCCATCCTCACCATGCGGTTCTCCAGCCATTTCACGCCTTTTTTCACCAGCACCGCAACAGGCGGGCCTACAAAAAAGAAGAGCACTGACACTATGCCCGCGAGGAACACTATTACCCCTGCCGACTCAAACAGGCCAAGAGGGCCCTGCCTGAAGAACACGGCAATCGGGCCCAACAGGTAAAAACCGGCTACCCCGCCTGCGATTGCACCCAGAAGTGCAAAATACCGGCCTGCCTTACCCAAGCTGTAACACCTCCTTCTACACTACTCGTAGCTGACTTTATTATATGTCAAACACCGGACGCAAACCAAGTTAACTGCGCATTTATGTTCGAACATGCATATGATTGCGACCGGGGCACCCGGCCCTCCGGTGTCAACGGACAGTGATTTTGTCACCCCCAAGCATACTAATTTGGACAGTGAAAATGTCACCCTCTTTGTTTAAGAAGTGGCGGCGTCCTCCGCCACTTCTCAGTTTTGGTA
>JAAZEL010000001.1 GCA_012512325.1 Candidatus Fermentithermobacillaceae bacterium
ACAAAAGACTTAGCTTGATTCTTCAGCAATACCAAAACTGAGACGTGGCGGAGGACGCCGCCACTTCTTAAACAAAGAGGGTGACATTTTCACTGTCCAAATTAGTATGCTTGGGGGTGACAAAATCACTGTCCGTTGACATCGCAGCACTGGGAGGTAAAAGGACATCACCGGTTGTACAACACCAAACCCAGGACTCCCGATAACACCAGGAGCAAAATCGGGTCTATCTCAAACACCAAGATTGCGACGACCACTGCAGCCGCCACTATGGCAGGGACCACACCTGTAACTGACGTAGAGAACACAGAAAGGGCAGCAGACAAGATCAGCGCCACCACAACAGGCCTGATCCCGCACAGCATGTCCTTAACCACCGGGACCTCCTTGTACCTCAAGAACAGCCTGCCAAGGATCATCATTATGATGAAGGGCGGAACAACAATCCCAAGGGTGGCCACTGCCGAGCCTAGCACACCGCCGACTTTGAACCCCACATAGGTGGCGCTGTTTATGGCAATGGGGCCCGGAGTACCCTGGGAAATGGCGATCACGTCCACGAACTCAGCCATATCCAGCCAACCCCTGACGTCTACCACCTCACCGCAAATCAGGGGGATCATGGCATAGCCTCCGCCGAAAGCCACTGCACCTATCTTGAAAAACGATACGAAAAGGTCTAACAGCGCTGACATTCTTAAACCTAGCTCCTTCCGTCCGGTTCACCGCGAGAACAAGTTCCTTCAGTCCCGGGCTTTGATCCAGGCTTGACTCCCGGCTCAACCCCGGGTCCGGCATCAGGTGACGCTCCGGGTTGAGTCCCCGATTGTTTGCGGGCCTGTTCACCAAGTTGCCTGCGCTTGACTACACCGCAGGCTATCCCGGCTATTGCCGCCAAGACTACCGCCAGTATCGGGCTGGCTTTCAAGCCCAGGAGTAGAATTGCCCCGGCCAGGGCAAAGGCAACATCTTGCCTGCTTCTCACCGACTTTCTGCCTACCTGCCACACGGCTGAAATAAGCAACCCGAAGACGGCAGGACGCATGCCCCTGAAGATGGCATCAACCGCCTTAGAGTCCCTGACTTTCAAGAAGAAGGCTGCGATCAGCAGGATAATGATGAACGAAGGCAGGCTTGAACCCAGGGTGGCAACCAAAGCGCCGGGCAGCCCCCTCATCCTGTAGCCACATAGCACCGAAGTGTTTATGGCAATGGGGCCCGGACCGCTTTGGGCGATGGCCAGGATGTCAACGAACTCCTCGTCCTCCAGCCAGTTCCGCCTGTCAACGAGTTCCTTTCTTATCAGGGGGACCATGGCCCATCCCCCGCCAAAGGTGAACGCGCCGATCTTGAAGAAACTCAGGAAAATCCGGTGCAAACCTGCAGTCTGGAGAGGAGGCGACTGAGAGGCGGGCTTAACCTCGGCCCCGGGGTTATCATGTCCATTTTGACCAAGAGTGCCGCTCTGTATAGGCTTCATCCCTGCGCCCTTGTGAGAATCCATGTCCTAGTCCTCCTAAACTCCCTGTCCGTCAAGAGGCAATACATAGTCATTATATCCTAAAAACCAACAAGCCCGGAAGTCCGGGCCCAACAACACAGCCTGTCTTTCAGCCTGGCTTCTTAAGCCTGCCTCCTGGGTTTACGTGAGGTAATCCCTGAGTTTCTTGCTCCTCTGAGGATGCCTCAGTTTCCTTAGGGCCTTGGCTTCAATCTGCCTGATGCGCTCCCTGGTTACCCCGAACTCGCGCCCCACTTCCTCAAGGGTCCTGGCTTTGCCGTCATCCAGGCCGAAACGGAGACGGAGCACCCGCTGCTCCCTTTCGTTCAGGGTATCGAGCACTTCTTCGATTTGCTCCTTGAGCAGGGTAAACGATGCCGCCTCAGCAGGGGCCAGGGCATCGGTGTCTTCTATGAAGTCACCGAGATGGCTGTCTTCTTCCTCACCTATGGGCGTCTCCAAAGAAACAGGCTCTTGGGCGATTTTCTGGATCTCCCTTACCCTTTCAGGGGTAAGCCCCATCTCTTCGGCAATCTCTTCTGCAGTGGGCTCCCTGCCCAGTTCCTGCAGGAGCTGCCTCTGAGTGCGCACGAGCTTGTTGATGGTTTCCACCATGTGCACGGGAATCCTGATGGTCCTTGCCTGATCTGCAATTGAACGGGTGATGGCCTGTCTTATCCACCAGGTCGCGTAAGTGCTAAGCTTGTATCCTTTCCTGTAGTCGAACTTCTCCACTGCCTTTATGAGCCCCATATTGCCTTCCTGGATCAGGTCGAGGAACAGCATTCCCCGTCCCACGTACCGCTTGGCAATTGACACCACAAGGCGCAGGTTGGACTCGATGAGCCGCTGCTTGGCTTCCTTGTCCCCCATCTCCATGCGCTTAGCCAGCTCCACCTCTTCTTCGGCGGTAAGAAGGGGCACTCTTCCGATTTCCTTTAGGTACATCCTGACAGGATCGCCCAATGCTATGCCTTCTGGCACAGACAGGTCGATGTCCGTGTCTTCAGCCTCTTCTTTGGTATCAGCCTCATCAGAATCACCGGTTTCGGTGAGATCAAGTTCTTCTTCGGCATCCTCGTCAGAAAGAGGGGCGGGCTTAACGCCAGTGGTTCGGGCCGGGAAAGCGGCAGTGCTTTCGGCATCCTGCTTCGGGGCATAGGCCCCTTTGGCCAATTGCCGCTCACTGATCACATCTATACCCATATCGTGAAAACCACGATAGACCTCTTCAGCCTCGATCTCCCCAATGTCGAGACCTTTCAGGGCGTCGGCGATTTCCCTATAGGTCAAGAAACCCTTTTCCCGGCCACGGGCAATCAGCTGTTTGACTGCGTCAGTGTCTGCCAGAAATTCCTTCAACCCTCTTCCCTCCCGGGGAAATCATCAGGGAAACCATCAACACTATCTCCCCTGGTAGACTTCACTTGTCTGAGTAGTTCCTGGTATTCGCTGATAATCGCCATAAGTTTCCGTTCGTCTTGCCCTTCTTGAACCAATTTCATCTGTTCCCGCAACTCACTGAGTTGGAATTCCTTGAGTCTCCGCACACAATCCATCAGTACGCGTTCAGGACGGTCTATGGGTCCGAATTTGGCGCAGATCTCTGCTATCCAGCCTGACACTTCAGGGTCTTCGGGCAACTTGGGGGAACTTGCCAAATTCGCATATACTAAACGACACATATTGTCGGCGAAGTCGCTCTCATCAAGAAAAGCACTTGCCATCCTCATTAGTTCAGGTTTTTCTACAAGAGCCCTAATAATTCCTTCCTCAGCCCTCTGTCGTCCCACCGCAATACTGCTGCCATGGGCGCCATAATCTTCCCTGATAGAAAGTGACCGGTTGTCATAACCTGTAGTATTGCTATTTTTGGGATTTTTATACTCAGGCGTCCCTGCGCGCGCCCCGCGCGCCTTCCGTCTGTATAGTTCCACGTCCCTCTCAAGGGATTCCTTGCGCACGTCAAGCTGCCTGGAAAGCTCGGAAGTGTACACCGAGATCTCAAACTCGCTGTCCAGCGACGCCAGCACCGGTACCATTATGTCCTTAACGCGGAGTTTGCCTTCGACCGAAGAGATGTCCGCGGACTTTGCGGCTTCTTCATATATAAACCTGATGTCCGCAGGCGCGTTTTCAATCAGGTCCTCGAACTTGTCCCCTCCGTACTTGCGGACGTATTCATCAGGGTCCTTGGCTCCCGCAAATGTGACCACCCTGCTGCGCCCGCCCGCTTCCCGGAACACATCTATGCAACGCCTGACCGCCTTCTTGCCCGCCTCGTCCTGGTCGTACGCCAGCACCACATCTTCGCACAAGAGGAGAAGCGTCCTGGCTTGTTCCACCGAAAAAGCCGTGCCCATGCCTGCCACCGCGTAGTCGATCCCGTGTTGAAACATGCTGATAACGTCCATGTACCCTTCCATTACGCAGACTCTTCCCTTGCGTCTGATACCCGGCTTTGCCAGGTGAAGGGCGTACAACTCCCTGCCCTTGTGGAATATAGGCGTGTCTGGGGAGTTGAGATACTTGGGCTCCTCGTCGCCCAACGCCCTGCCTGCAAACCCTATGAGCTCCCCCCGGGTATCCCAGATGGGAAACATTATCCTGTTCCGGAAGCGGTCGTAATATGTCCCCCTCCTGCCTTGGATAGCCAGCCCCGCCAGTTCAAGGTGCCTGGGGCCTATCCCCGCCTTGACGGCTCCCTGGGCGATGAAATCCCATCTCTCCGGGACGTACCCCAACTGGAACAGGTCGATGGTGTCGCGGGACAATCCCCGGCCTTCCAGGTACTTGAGGGCTTGTACACCGTGTGCGGAAAAAAGCATCTCCCGGTAACGGTCTCGGGCGAGCTCAAGGGCCTTCCGGATACCTGCCGCCTGTGCCCTCCGTTTCTCGGCCTCGGGATCCAGGGTCGCCTTTGGGAGAGGCAGCCCCACTTTCCTGGCCAGAGTCTCGACTGCATCCTGGAAACTCAGGTTTTCTACCTTCATGAGAAAGGTGAAGATGTTTCCGCCCTGGCCGCAGCCGAAACAATAGAACAGCTGCTTGTCGGGGTCGACGCTGAAAGAGGGCGTCTTCTCCTGGTGAAACGGACATAGGCCCACATAGCGCCTCCCTGCTTTCCTGAGCCTTACATACTCGGAGATCAGGGACACGATATCGGCCCTTGACCTTAGTTCACTTAGGAAATCCTCGGCGTAGTACCTTCGGGACACCTTCTTGCCTGCTGACTCCTTTCTCCAACGTCTCCCGGGTCTTGGAGACAATGTAACCTATATAACATTCGATTTCGGTTCCGGAATTCCTTCTTTATCCGGGATAGTGCTTCACTGTCGGTTGCTTCTCGGTCGGGTTTGCAGCAGGACACAGAGCTGCTTTTGATGCATCCACGGCCGGTTCCAAGAAGCCGGCGACCGAAGCTACCGTAGTTACGGGTGTACGGCAGAAGTTCGTGTCTCTAACTTCTCTGTAATTGTATATACGACCTTCAGCCCCAAAAGTCCTATAAGAACACGAAGGATGTGAGGGAACGTTCCTGCTGGTTGGGCCGGTGTTGCCGGCATGCCGGCACCGGTGACACCCTCAATTCTACGGGCCGCTTCAGACGTTCAAAGAGGGACGCGATATGGGGCTTAACCTTAAGCTTATCAGGGTGTTCCGGCTTTGCAGAAAGGTTTCAAGGGCTCCGTTGGAAGGGCTCCAAGGGTCGGGGGCCAGTTTGCCCGCCCAAGCAACTCAGTTGCAGCCGGTCCGGAATAAAGCGGAAGGGTTCCAAGGTCCGAGGGCCCGGTTGCCCGGGCCCTTCTTTAAGCATCCTTTGAAGCAGCTGCCACAGGTCAAGCCTCCGCCGGGTAGCGGTGTTGACTCGTGCTCTCCCGTCGTGTTCTTCAGTCTTAAGCCGTGCTCTTACTTGTTTCTCAGCGCCGCCTGGGCCGCTGCAAGCCTTGCCACAGGCACGCGGTAGGGGGAACATGATACATAGTCCAAACCGGCTTGGTGGAAGAACTCGATCGAGGCAGGTTCGCCTCCATGTTCGCCGCAAATCCCTATCACCAAGTCCGGCCTGGTAGCCCGCCCAAGCCTCACGGCGGTCTCAACCAGCTTGCCTACGCCCTTGGTATCCAGCACCGCAAAGGGGTTGTCTTTGAGTACTTTCTCGCCCAGGTACTTGTGGAGGAACTTGGCTTCGGCGTCGTCCCTGGAGTACCCAAAGGTAGTCTGGGTGAGATCGTTGGTGCCAAACGAGAAGAACTGGGCATGTTCCGCAATCTCATCTGCGGTGACGCAGGCCCGCGGGATTTCGATCATGGTGCCCACTACCACCGGGAACTCGACTTGCTGCTCGGTCTGAACCTGAACCGCAACATCCGTCACCCGCTCCCTGAGGATCTCAAGCTCTCTGGCTTCGCCCACCAGGGGGATCATTACCTCAGGGAACACGTCTGCAATGCCTTCTTTGATCAACCTGGCCGTGGCTTGGAAAATTGCCCGGGCTTGCATCTCGTAGATTTCAGGGTAGACGATCCCCAGCCTGCAGCCTCTCATCCCCAGCATCGGGTTCATTTCCTGAAGCCCTCTTGCCTTCCTGAGAAGCTCTTCCACGCGGGAGATCTCAGACGCAGGAGCGCCTTTCGCCCTCATGTCAGACAGGGTTCTCAGGAGTTCTTCTATGTTGGGCAGGAACTCGTGGAGGGGAGGATCAAGCAAACGTATGGTGACCGGGTAACCTCTCATTGCCTTGAGGATGCCGTAGAAATCCTCTTCCTGCATGGGTAGGAGCACATCCAGAGCCTTCTTCCTGGCTTCTTCGGTATCTGCAAGGATCATCTCCTGGACCGCCGACATCCTGTCGTGGCCCATGAACATATGCTCGGTACGGCAAAGCCCTATGCCTTCGGCGCCAAACTCCCTGGCCTTGCGGGCATCTTCAGGGGTATCGGCGTTGGCTTTGACACCCAGTTTCCTGAGTTCGTCGGCCCAACCCAGGACTTCCCTGAAAGACTCTCCCATAATCGGTTCCACCAGGGGAATCTCACCGAGATACACCCTTCCGGTGCCGCCGTCTATGGAAATCACGTCGCCCTCTTCTAGTTCCGTGCCGTTTATTACCGCCTTGTTGCCTTCCAAATCGATACGCAGGGCGTCGCAACCTACAACGGCGGGTTTCCCCATGCCCCGGGCCACAATAGCGGCGTGGCATGTCATTCCGCCTCTGGACGTCAGGATACCCTGGGCATGGACGATCCCGGGCATGTCATCGGGGGCGGTCTCAGGCCTGACCAGGATTATCTTCTCGCCCTTCTCCCCAAGGGCCTCAGCAGTTCCGGTGTGGAACACGACCTTGCCCGTAGCAGCGCCGGGGGATGCAGGCAACCCCTGGGCCAGTGCTTCAACGGTCACTTTGGGGTCGACGGCCCTGTGGAGGAGCCTTGCCACTTCTTCAGGGCTTATGCGCATCACTGCGGTTTCCTTGGAAATCCGCCCTTCGTGCACCATGGCCCTGGCTATCTCAAGAGCGGCTTGGGCAGTGCGTTTGCCTGTCCTGGTCTGGAGGATATGCAGTTTGCCCCGCTCTATCGTAAACTCAATGTCCTGCATATCTTTGTAGTGATCTTCAAGCAGCCGCGCCACCTTGGCCAGCTGCTCAAACATCCCGGGGAGATCTTCATCTACTTCCGATATGGGCCTGGGAGTCCTCAGCCCCGCCACAACGTCTTCGCCCTGGGCATTGATCAGGTATTCCCCGTACAGCACCCGCTCGCCGGTGGACGGATCCCTGGTGAACATAACCCCGGTCCCTGAATCCGGCCCCATGTTGCCGAACACCATGGTCTGGATGTTGACCGCAGTACCAAGATCATCGGGGATCTTGTTGATCTTCCTGTAGATGATGGCCCGCTCGTTGTTCCACGACTCAAATACCGCCGACACGGCCATGAACAGCTGCTCATACGGGTCATGGGGGAACTCAATGCCGGCCTTGTCCCGTATGATCCCCTTGTACGATTCCACAAGCGACTTCAGGCCCTGGGCTGACACTTCGTAATCCTGGCCCCCGCCCTCATCCTTCTTAAGTTGCGACAACACCCTCTCAAATTCATTGTGAGGGATGCCGAGCACCACGTTGCCGAACATCTGGATAAACCGCCTGTAACAGTCGTAAGAAAAGCGAAGGTCCTGGGTGGCTTCGCACAGTCCTTTTACGCTTTGATCATTGAGCCCAAGGTTTAGGATGGTATCCATCATCCCGGGCATGCTAACGGGAGCGCCCGACCTGACGGACACCAGCAGGGGGTTCCGGGTTCCGCCGAAATTCTTCCCCGTCTTCCCCTCAAGCCCCTTGATAAATGCCTCTATGTCTGATTTGAGAGAGTCAGGGAGCTTGTTGCCTGATTGATAGTAAACCTTGCATGCTTCGGTGGTGACAGTGAAGCCCGGAGGTACAGGCAACTCTATCCTCGTCATCTCAGCAAGGCCTGCCCCTTTTCCACCGAGGATCTGCCTGTGCTCCTCCCCGCCTTCTTCAAACCAGTACACAAGTTTAGCGGCCACTTTTCATGCTCCTCCCCTTGATTGTCTCCACGACCTCATTAGCCGTTTCTTCAACGGCTTTGTCTGTAACATCAATCACACTGCAACCTAGCTGGCGGAAAACCTGGTTCGCGTAGTCCAGTTCCTGAAGGATGCGTGTGAGATCTGCGTAAGACGAGTTCTCATCAAGGCCCATGGCTCTTAGCCTTTCTTTCCTTACCTTGACCAGTTTTTCGGGACTCAAGGTGAGCCCTACGATCTTCTCGGCCGGAATCCTGAACAGCTCAGGGGGTGGCGGCATTTCAGGCACCAAGGGTACGTTTGCGACTTTGTACACCCTCTGGGCCAGGTAAAGGCTTACAGGAGTCTTAGAGGTGCGGGACACACCTATCAACACCACATCGGCAAAGGGTAAGGAAAGAATGTCCTTTCCATCGTCGGCTTTGACGGAAAACTCAACGGCCTCAATGCGCCTGAAATACTCTTCGTCAAGCCTGTGCTTCAAACCGGGTTCGAACCTGGGCTCTGAAGGGACAACCGTGGCAAGGGCATCCAACATGGGCCCGAGCACGTCAACTGACGGAATGCCCCTGATCCCGGCTTGAACTCTTACGTATTCCCTGAGTTCGGGCTTGACGAGAGTGTACGCCACTATTGATTTCCTGCTCTGAGCTTCTTTGAGGACCATGTCAATCGCCTCTTGGCTCTGGATGTACCCGAACCTCCGGACATCCACTCCTCCGGCGTTGAACTGTGCGGCTGCAGCTCTTACTACAAGTTCAGCGGTTTCGCCCAACGAGTCCGATAATACGAACACTGCAGGCCTTTCACTCTCCACATGTAACCCTCCCTGTCTGCCTCAGGGCTGCGCGGGCAGCTTCTGAACCCCTCAGGCCTTACCCGTCAGAGGCAGTACGTGAGAAAAATCAGCAAACCTGGTGAACATGTCTGACACAAGGCCCAAAAGCCTGAGCCTGTTTTGCTTGAGCGATTCATCCTCAGCCATGATCAGCACCTTGTCCAGGCAGCTGTCTATGGGAGCCCTCAATGCAGAAAGCTCCTGAAGGTACTCTTGGTATTGCTTGTTCTCGAACAGTGCTTCCATGAGGGCGCCCTTGCCCTTAACCAACCGGTAGAGCTGCTTTTCCGGTTCCTCGACTAGCAAGTCCTCAGCCACTTGCCTGCCCTGCGCCCTGCTTCCCAACACTGAAGTCCTGCGCCATCCTGTAACCACGTTGTCCAGGTTCTCTGTGCCTGCAAGGGCGGCAAGCGCTCGTGCCATATGGGGCAGCCTGGCAATCCTCGTTTCGGCCCCGCCTACGACACCTCTTATCATTTCTATGGGTAACCCTTGTTCAATTAGAAGAGCCTCCACCCTTTGGAGGATGAACTGCTTCAGGCTGTCTACCAGGAACCCTTCATCGAGATGTTTCCCGGGTTTACCCGCTTTACGGGGCCTGCCGGGACGTTTGCCCGTCCGGCTTCCGGGCTGATCACTCGGCCGGCTGCCCTGTTCAACCCCATCTTGCTTTACAGCACTCAGGGCAAGGCCTGCGGTAAACCGGAGCACATCATCGAGTCTCAGGTCGTATCCGTGGGTCATCATTATATTCGCCACGCCAGAAGCGGCCCTCCTCAGTCCCAGGGGGTCCTGGGACCCTGACACCTGGATGCCCAAGGCGAACGCCACTGACAAGGTATCAAGTTTGTCCGCCATGGCCACCAGGGCACCCGGACCTTTGTCAGGCAGCTTGTCCCCCGCTCCTTTGGGCATGTAATGCTGGGATATGGCCTTGGCCACCTGTTCTTCGGCCCCCTGTGCCCTGGCGTAATGACCGCCCATTACACCTTCCAGTTCGGGAAGCTCCCTTACCAGCAGGGTAACCAGGTCACATTTTGCAAGACGGGCCGCTTCTAACGCCGGTTCCATTTGTTCATCCGTCAACCCAAGGCTTCTGCCCAGGTAGGTAGTGATATCCATGAGCCTGTGGGTTTTGTCCCACAAGGTCCCCGCTCCGCGCAAGAAGTACACTCCTTTGAGTTCAGGAAGCCTGTCGGCAAGGGGGATGCCAAGATCCTGGGAGTAGAAGAACAAAGCGTCTTCCAAACGGGCAACCAGCACCCACTCATTGCCTTTTACCACATTATCCATACCGCGGGTTGGGCTGCCGTCGCGCACTCCGATAAAGCCCGGCAGTACGTTCCCGCCGTCGCCGAGGATGGGGAAATACCGCTGGTGATGCCGCATAACCGTGATGAGCACTTCCTTCGGCAGTTTGAGGTAATCCGGGCTGAACTCTCCCCTAAACGGAGCCGGATGCTCGCACAAACAGGTGACTTCATCCAACAGCCCTTGATCCTCCAGGGGTCGCCCCGCCATCTCCCGTGCAAGGGCCTTTGCAGCCGACAGGATGATTTCCCGACGGCGCCTGTGGTCGACTACCACCCCTGCACCTTCCATGGCTTGGAAGTAGGCGGACGCTGAATGGATTTCCACCTTTTCCGGATGTAGGGTCCTGTGGCCGAAACTCATCCGCCCTGACCTCACCCCGGCAATCCCCATAGAAATGGGCTTTTCACCGTAGAGGCACACCACCCAGCGGATAGACCTGTACCAGCGCCAGTCCCCTTCACCCCATCTCAGGGGATGGGGACAGTCCATGCCCAAAACCACTTGAGGCAGGATTTCAGGGAGGATCTCTTCCACAGGCCTTCCCGGCTCGTGTTTGACACCGTACACATATTCACCGCCGGCTTCTCCCTCGATGACCACCTCTGACGGGTCTATGCCCAGGGAACGGCTGAAGCCCAGGAGCGCCCGGGTGGGGTTGCCCTGGCTGTCGTAAGCCGCTTTCTTTGACGGCCCCCGTACTTTGGTGGTGATATCGGTACTCCTTGGAGCCAAAGCTGTCACATACACTACCAACCGCCTTGGAGTGCCGTAAGAATCCACCCGGCCGAAGCTGAGCCTTGCTTTCTCAAGGGCTTCGGCTGTCCTGACCTTGATCTCTCGGATGGCAGGGAGCAGATACCTTGCAGGGATCTCGTCCGAACCTATCTCTATCAGCAGGTCTTCATTGAGATCTTCCTTCATCGAATCTACGCTCAAGGGCTCATCCTTCATGGCATCGTCCACATCCACTTGGTCTTCATCCACATTCATCAGATCCTCGCCCACATTGTTTGTAGCTGCATTCGGCTTCATTGGGTCTTCGCCCACGTTCACTTCGCCCACGTTCATCGGATCTTCTTTCAGTTTCATTGGATCTTGGCTCATTTCTCGTCAAACCCCCGGAGACTCAAGTACTTCTGCGCACACCGGCGTGTGAGGTTGCGGATCCTGCCGATATAGTTCTGCCGTTCTGCAACTGACAGCGCCCCTCTCGCATCCAGCAGGTTGAAGATGTGGGAACACTTGAGGGCACAATCATAGGCGGGCCTCACCAATCCCTTGCCGATGAGTGCCGCGCTTTCCTCCTCGTAACCGTTGAACTGCTGCCTGAGGAATTCAACGTCGGCAACTTCAAACCCGTAAACCGAGTTTTCTTTCTCCTGCTCGAGAAAAATCCGGCCGTATGTAATCCCGGGTGATACCTGGATATCCCACACATTGTCGACGTTTTGGAGATACGCCGTAATCCGCTCCAAACCGTATGTGAGCTCGGCTGCAATCGGCTTTATCTCAAACCCGCCCATCTCCTGGAAATACGTGAACTGGGTGATTTCCATCCCGTCGAGCCAAACTTCCCAGCCTAATCCTGCAGCTCCCAGGGTGGGCGACTCCCAGTTGTCTTCCACGAGCCTGATGTCGTGATCCCTGCGTTCTATACCCAGACGTTCCAGGGAATCGATGTAAAGCTCAACCACGTTGTCAGGCGGGGGCTTGAGGATCACCTGGAACTGGTAGTAGTGGCCCATCCTGTTGGGATTGTCCCCGTAACGGGCATCCTGGGGCCTCCTGCAAGGTTCCACATATGCCATGTTCCAGGGCTCAGGGCCGAGCACGTAGAAAAAGGTCAAAGGATTCATCGTCCCGGCGCCCTTTTCGATGTCGTAAGGCTGCCCTATGTAGCACCCCTGCTCCGCCCAGAAGTCTTGCAGCGCCCGTATCACGTCCTGAAAATAGAAGCACTTGCCCACGGTAAAACTCCTTCCCATTGCCACGAAATGCCTTGCCACGAGATGTCCGGGAACGTCTCAACGGGGTCCCTGAAACACGGAGGACGATCCTAAGCCAAGGGCCGTCCCCCGTCCCTGTGTTCAAACATCCCTAAGGCCTTACCTGTCACTGTCCATTTTCATCAATGGGACGTTCTATTTCAACAGTCCACGTGCTCAGAAGAAGCGCGACTGAACTCAGAACCGCCAGCCACGGAGCAAGCACCGTTGCCACAACGCCTATTGTAACAGGTATGTCAGCAACAACGTAATCCCCACTCCTGACAATGATCCTTGAGGCATTTCCCCTGCGTATGATCGCTGACACTGTGCGCACCAAGTCGGGCCCTTTGACTTTGATGATCTCACGCCGGGCAGACGATTTCTCAAGTTCCACCAGCGCTTGCACTACATCTCCCGAAGCTTTCTCCAGGGCAAGCTTGGCCGCTTCGTAGGTGGCGTTGGTCCGCTTCCGGATTTCGTCTATCTTGTACAACATGTCATCCTTGTACGACACGTTTCCCACTTGCAGATCACCCCTGTACTTGTCATTGGTTTTCACTTGCTACTGTTGTCATCTTCTATACTTTCCACCAAAGGGGCTGATTTCAGACGTTTTTCAAGCACAAAAGCTATGTATTTCCGGGAAACTTCGTTGATCTCAGCCCTCACCTGCCCCCTGGCCGTGATGTTGGGGCAAGGGCTAGGCTTCGCACTGGCCGCGGCCGTAGACAAGAGCTCAAGGGTCCTGAGGGTCCCGGGGGAAACCTGTATGAGTTCTCCGTACGGGCGCACCTGGCTTGTACACTCACTGCACAAGGCGCCCCCGCCTCTCAACGAGAAGTACACAGGACTTGCCTGAAGGGATTCCTGCACCCCGTTGCCACACGAAACACACCGGGAAAACGACGGGGCAAACCCGGCCAGCTTGAGAATTCCCAGTTCAGCCCAGCGCACAACCACCCACGGATCCTCTTTCTGTTCCAAACATCCCAGCACTGCCAGGAACAAGTCAAACAAGGCCCGGTTCCTCTCTTTCTCAGGAAGCACGTTTGTCAGGAGTTCCACGAGGTAGCGTGCATATATCATCTTCTCGTAGTCCTGTATTATCCCAGGGAACCCGTTTCTCATTGACACCTGGGTAACCCGTTCCAGGCTCCGGCCCCGGTAGAGCTGGAACAGCCCGTGGGTTAGGGGCTGGGTAAGCCCCCTGAGCTTGCTCTTGGGCCGTTGAGCCCCCTTCACCACCGCCCTTACCAGCCCTTCCTGCCTGGTAAATATCGTGGCTATCTTGTCGTTTTCCCCCAAGTCGGCCTGATCCAGCACGATACCTTCAGACTGGTAGAACAACTACTTCTCCTCCTGACTCGATGTACCGTATTCTAAGTCCCTCTCCCAGGGGCTTACACCGGGCAGATCGGACCCCATGCCCGCCCGGCGGGAAGCTGTGTCCGCCCTGCAAACCTCTGTGTCCGTGCCGGACGAACTTGTATCAGGCCCGCCAGGCCCCGCGTCCGTCCCATAGGGGCTTGCACAGGCCAAGCCGGAACCTGTGTCACCACGACCGGAACCTGTGCCTGCTGCGCCCGGCCCCGTGTCCCTTATATCGGACCTTGTGCCTTTGCTACCGTCGGAACCGGCAAAATGCAATACACCCCAGAGCGAAGGCAAGACGAAAACCACCAGGTGCACCAGGAAAAAACGCCATCTGTGTGTGAGGAATTGCTCCAACACACCCGGAAGGTCCGCCAGCACCGGGTAGAACACGATTGCGCCGATTATAACCGAAAACACCGCGGTCAGGAGCACTCCTGCCGCGGCCACATCCTTGATTAGCTTGGCGACCACGCTGTACTCAGGCTTCATCAAGTCCACAAGGGATTCGGTCAGCGTGTTAACCACTTCCGCTGACAACACGCCCAGCACTACCAGGGCGATCATGAACAACTCAATCCTGCCCAATCCCGCCCCCAGGCCTGCGGCAAACACCAGAGAAGCGAGAAAAACGTGTATCCGCATGTTGCGTTGGCTGATGTAGATGTACCTGAGCCCGTCCCAGGCATGGCGGAAGCTTTCCCAAAGGGAGCGGGACCTAAAGCCCCGGCTCCCTATATATTGAGGGCCTTTAGGATCGCGTCTTGCTTTGCCCACATAATCGCCTCTTTTTGAGGGTCATCATGGTCGTAGCCGAGTAGATGCAGAGTGCCGTGGACCAAGAGCAGGGCCAATTCCTGACGCAACGGCTTCCCCTGGGATTCGGCTTGCCTCGAGGCGGTATCAAGGGATATCACTATGTCCCCCAACATGAGGGGCATGGAGGGTCCGACCGGTTCAACGCCGGGTTCAACATCCGGCGCAACACCCGGCTCAATATCCGGCTCAACATCCGGCTCAACATAAGGATCAATATCCGGATCAATATCTTCGCTGTCTTCCCCCTCGTTCATGGGAAACGCCAACACGTCGGTAGGGCCTTCCTCGTCCCGGTACCTCTTGTTAAGGGAAGCTATGAAATCATCGCAGGTAAACAGGACAGAAACCTGAACCTTCCTGGAGTCCACGCCTTCTCGCCTGAGGGTATAGCGTATCACCCGGGAAGCCAACTTCTTCAGAAACCCCATCTGCCTTGGGCTTATTTCAGACAAAAGGTTCGTGGTTACCTCAACCGTCATCTTCTTCACCGGCCCCGTCGATTACATCGTTATCAGTCTTCACCTTGTTATCGTTGTTCCTGAGATTCGGGTACTTGATCCTGGTATGGAACAACCCGGTCAGCACCTGAACAAACGTCTCTGCTATGGTATCCAATTCCCGCAGAGTCAGGTCAGATTTGTCCAGCTGGCGGTCAAACAGCCGCTCTTGTATGATCTTCCTTACCACGGATTCTATGCGCGCCGGAGTCGGCCTGGAAAGGGACCTTGTGGCGGCTTCGATGCTGTCAGCCAGCATGACTATGGCAGTCTCCTTGCTGTGAGGCCTGGGCCCCTCGTACCTGAACGTCCATTCCTCAGGGGGTTTCTCTGATTTGGCAGCGGCTTCTTCAGCTGCCTTTGCGTAGAAATACGAAGCAAGGCCGGTTCCGTGGTGCTCCTTGATGAAATCGATGATCTGCTCGGGCACCTTGTGCTCCCTGGCCAGCTCAACCCCGTCCTTTACATGGGATATTATAGCGGTGGACGACAAAGACGGGCTCATCCTGTCGTGGGGGTTCTCCATGTCGAATACCTGGTTCTCAGTGAACAGGTACGGCCGTTTGATCTTGCCGATGTCGTGGTAATAAGCACCGACCCTGGCAAGCAAGCTGTCAGCCCCTATTGCCATGGCCGCGGCTTCGGCAAGGTTGCCCACCATTATGCTGTGGTGATAGGTACCCGGAGCTTCCAGGAGCAGCCTGTGAAGCAACGGGTGCTCTGGGTTGGACAGTTCAAGCAATCTGATAGGCGTAAGTATGCCGAACACCGTCTCGAAAATGGGCAGCGAACCCACAGCGAGCACCGCCGACAAGGGGCCGTTGACCAGAACCAGCATCAGCTCACGCCACACCGAAACCTCATCCATGGCCATGGCTCCTGTAAGACCCAGGCATGTGTAAGTGATCCCTGATACTATGGCCACCACCACTCCCGCCCTGAACAACTGGGCCCTGTTCCAAACCTTTTGGACAGCCAGGGCAGCGGCAATCCCTGACGTGAGGGCCAACGCCACATACTTGACCTCAAACCCGGTGAGCACCCCCGATACAAGGGCAAGACCTGCCCCGAAGAAAACCCCGAATCTTCTGTCTATCAAGGTGGCAGACAGCATAACTCCAAAGGCTACAGGCGCAAGGAAACCGGAAACGCCCGTGAGCACCTTGAGGGCTACCAGACTGAGGATGACAACCAGGGACAGAAGCGCCGTGTTCTTAGGCGTAAGCATGTCCGTGTGATATGTGACCAGGTATACCCCTGCAAAACCGCAGAAAAGCACGGCTATGAGGAAAGCGCCTGATATCTGCGAAAACCTTACCCGGGCTCCCATTATGCCCAGTTTCTCCAATAAGACTATGTGGTTTTCAGTGACCACCTCGCCTTTCCTGACGATGAACTCGTCCCGGCGGATCTTGACCGTCTCCACAGAAGCAAGCGCCTGCCTGATCTTCTTCTCCGTCTCTTCCTGGTTCAGGATGAGGTTAGGCTTCATATTCTTGTTGATGAACCCGGCAAGCACCCTGGTCACCTGGTCCGGGATGGAATCATCCGCTTCAAGCTGGGAGATCGCGTCTTGCTTGCCCTTCTCAAGATTCTCGGACTTGAGACCCCTGGACAATATGTCTTCCACTATTTGTTGCGCCTTGTTTATGGAGGTTTCCACGATTGCAGGGGATGTAGCCACAAGCCCGATGATATCGGTATCCGAAACGCTGTCAGGCACAAAAGGCCTGATTTCTCTCACGATATCCTGAGTGGAAATATCCTCGGCGGCGGCCAGGGTGCCAATCTTCGACAACAAGTCATCGAAGAGGACCTTGATCTCGTCAAGCACCCTGGGATTGCTGTCGTAGACTTCAGATACCCCCGCTATCACCTCAGCCCTGAGTGCCTCTGTGGCGGCCTCGTCCACCACTTCTTTGGTGGCCCTGACGTCAATCGGAGACACTTCGCCCACCTTGAGTTCCACCTGAGGGGGCACCAGGGAAATGAGGAAAATCGCAAAGGTTACCACGAAGGTTATGGCAGCCCATACCAACACATGGCTGCGAGGCTTGAGTTTCTCCGCTAACCCTTGGATATTGTTATCGTTTTCCCGGCCCGGCCTCTTGCCGTTGCCGGAAGGCGCCGAGTTATTGCTGTTGTTGGGCTTTCCGGGCTTCTCCGTTCTTCGGAACACCTGATTTCTCCTCTATCCAAGCTTCTTCGTCGAAGCTATCATAAGCCCGTATTATCCTGGACACAAGTTCGTGCCGGACCACATCTTTGCCTGTAAGGTAGACCAGCTCTATGCCTGGGATGCCCCGTAGCACCGCCTGGACCTGATCAAGCCCCGAGTACACCCCTTTGGGCAAGTCTATCTGGGTAATGTCACCGTTTACCACTGCCTTGGAGTTCAACCCCAGCCTTGTGAGAAACATCTTCATCTGCTCAGGCGTGGTGTTCTGGGCCTCGTCCAGTATGACAAACGCGGATTCCAGGGTACGCCCTCTCATGTAGGCCAGGGGAGCCACCTCAATGAGCCCTCGCTGCATGTGTCGCTCGAAAGTCTCTAGCCCTAGAATATCAAAGCAGGCATCGTACACAGGTCTCAGGTATGGGTTCACTTTTTCCTGTATGTCTCCGGGGAGGAACCCCAGCTTTTCACCTGCTTCAACTGCCGGCCTTGTAAGGATAATCCTGTCAACTTCACGACGCTTGAACGCAGCCAGAGCCATGGCCACTGCCAGGTAAGTCTTGCCGGTACCGGCGGGCCCAATCCCGAATACCAGCGGGTTGCGCCTGATGGCATCTACATATTGCTTCTGGCCCGGAGTCCTTGGCCCTATGGACTTACCACGGTGCGTGACTATGATGACGTCGTTGTAGTCTTTCAAGGCATTTCCTTCCCTGACCGTTCTGACTGCATAACGCACATCCTGGGCGGTGACTTTGTGGCCTGTCCGTGCCCTGCTCACCAAATGCTCAAGTACTTTCCGGGCATCGGCAACTTTCTCACTCGAGCCTGATACCATCATGCTGTTCCCGCGGGCGACGAGCTTCACGTCAAGCGCATCCTCAAGCAGAGCAAGGTTTTCGTCGTAGGAACCAAATAGGTTGAACGCTTCCGCGTTGCTGGCTAGTTCGAATATCACCTGTTCTTCAGATGGCAACTTCAGCTACCAACCTCCGTTTGTACCACCCGGCCGGCCCGGGTCTTCACTCATATCCTCGCTTGCCCTTTCACTCGCTTGCACCTTCGCCTATCCCTTCACTCATATCTCCCGGCCACGGCGCAAGTTCTCCGATTTCTTCTATGGTGCTGGCCACGACCCTCACAAGCACCGATTCTGCATCACCCGACGTTTCATAGGTAAAGTCTATCAGTTTTGCAGTAGAAGGCAACCGGCTTTCGATGGCTCGCTTACCTTTCGCTTGTGCTCTTGCAACCGCTTCTTCCACCGAGACTTCCGTCCACTTCCATTCTACTTCAAAAAACACCCTTATGAACAATTCGACCCCTGATACCGCTTCACCTTTTCCGAATACTGTGATTGGATATTCTTCAATTTCATACCGTTCAAACATCTTGCCCAATGGAAACAAAAGGAATTCATTGCCCCTTATCCTGAGCACTTTGACTTCCTTTTTTCTGCCGGTCCTGACCCTCTCCAGCCTGGACAGGGGTTCTTCCGTGACCACTTCATACCAGGTTTTTGCGGTGATGCTGCCCCTGGCGCCCTGAATCCCTCCGGATATAGCGCCTGCGATAAGCAGGTCGCCCTTCTTAACGGTTTCCCCCGGCTGTACCACAGGCACCCCCGACAACACCAGCACCGATTGGACTATCCCGTCCTTCTTGGCCACAATGTCGCCCGGCCCGGGCACATCAGGTCTTACTTTCTCTACGACTTCTATTACCGCCAGGGTTCCCTGGAACCTTACATACACCCACGACACATCGGAAAAGGCGACGGCTATGGCCTGTTGCAGGCTGGGGATGGAAAGATGGCTCTTCCTCGCACCTATCTTCAGCCCGCTGTCATATGCCACCTTGAGGATGTCGTCCCGGGAAACCTTGGAATTGCCTTTCACGGATATGGCCCACACCGAGCCTGACAACCAAAGGAATACGATAAGGAGAAGGGCGCTCACTAGGATGAACACGGGCCGCCTGCGTATCTTTCCTATGGTGAAGGGGATTCCCGTGCGTTTGACTATCTTCGGAACGCACATTGCCTTCCGGGCCAAAGGCCTGATTTCCTTGTACTTGGCCAGGGTGGTTGAGAAGTAGAGATCGTTGTCTATGAGGGCGATATCCCAGACAGGGAAGCCTGAACACACACACAGATTGACCAGGCGTTCAGGTTGCTTGCCCCTGACCCGCACGCGCACGCTGCCCAGCACATATCCTATCAGCCTTCGAAGGGTCAAACTCTTCTCGCCTCTCTCGGCTTGCACGCTTGTCTTGGCGTGCACGTTTCTCTTGGCTTGCATGCTTCTCTCGACATGCACGCTTCTTTTGGCTTGCATGCTTCTCTTGGCTACATGCTTCTCTCGACATGCGCGCTTCTCTTGGCTTGCATGCTTCTCTTGGTTTACATGCTTCTCTTGCCTTGCACGCTTGTCTCGACATGCCCGTATCTGCTGACCTGCTCGTTTATATATGGGACCCGTACCCGGTACTAAGCCGTGTTCATCTCCACGAACTTGATGAGGCCCTTTACAACCACTTGCTCCTGTCCTACTTCTTCGATTTCAAGATTGTCTCCTGATACTGTGATTTGACCTGCTCCTACACCGACAACGATCCGTTCACGCGAGTACTGGATAAGCCCTCTGTGGTTTGAGATGAGAACACCTAGATCTCCTACGATGACTACCCGGGGGAGATCCAAGCTGATATCCATGGGCAGTTCAAGGATTTCGGCAAGTTCCATCCTGAGTTTTCTGCGCATTGCTAACTCTCCCTGTTCTGTCTCTGTGGTATCTGTTGAAGTTCCCGTGGCTCGATCGAGTTCTGCCGCTCTGGAATAGTCTATGAGGAAACGCTCATCTACTTTACATGTGGAGGGATGCTTGCGTGCCACGTAAGAAGCCTAGTACAAGAGGCCTAGTATTTGGCATGGTCCGAGTCGCCAATGAAAAAGCCCGGGAACCGGGCTTTTCAATTCTCTATTATTTCAACTCTCTGTTAATCGTTGACCTTTAGTTGTTGACCTTCTAGTACTCCCGACGGCGTTGACGCTTCCTGCGTGCCCGGGCAGCCTCAGCTTTCTTCTTACGCTTCACGCTCGGGCTCTCATAGTGCTCACGCTTACGCAAATCACGGAGAATGCCTGAACGCTGGCATTCCCGCTTAAAGCGGCGCAGGGCCCTGTCAAAGGACTCGTCTTTACCAACCCTGACTTCCGGCAAACGCGATCCCTCCCTCCGCCGCATTCTTGGTGCTACTGCAACTCAGGGGAACTCATCTGCTGGATTCCGCCTGCTGCGGTAACCTTAAGAATTGTACACCACTTGTTCTGAAACGGTCAACTTGTGTCACCGCGGTCTCTGGCGAGGAGGTCCTCCCAGGAAGTCTTCTTGAGGAGAGTCCTCTTGAAGAAGGCCCTCCTAAAGAAAGCCCTCTCAAAGAGAGTTCTCTTGATGGAAGTCTTCTTAAAGGAAGTCTTGTTAAAGGAAATGTTCTTAAAGAAAGCCTTCTTAAAGGAAGTCTTCTTAAAGGAAGTCTTCCTAAGAGAAGTCTTCTTAAAGGGAGTCTCCTCTGCTGACGCGGGGTCGTTCGCAAGGAGCATACATCATGTTTGCTAATGAAGCTTCGAGCGTTAAAGCCTTCATGCTTTACTTGATGCAGTCCCGTACAGCCGTTCCTCAGTGCACCCGAAAGCCTTCGAACGGTACAATCCAAGCACCGGTCGTCGACGATTTCGAAACATGAAGATCCTAGTATGGAGCACCATGTGCGCCGATCGACCCCCACACAAGCCCACAATGGCTCACCACATGTACCATTCCAACCCGGAAGGACGACAGATCGCCGCAAAACGGTACACCTCGTGAGCCAATCGATCCCCACACATGTACCATTCCAACCCGGAAGGACGACAGAACACCCCAAAATGGCTCACCACGTATGCCAATGACAGCCAAACAGCCGCGGAATGGCTCACCACGTATGCCATTCCGAACAGACTTGGGCTTCGGCACTAAACACTTCATGAAAGCACATTGGAATAATCTTGGAAGAATGGACTTGGAGGTTGAGGCAATCACTCATTGTACTAAGCGTCCACACGCTTAACGTGCCTATGGCTCGTGCGCTTCCGCTCCAACGCCAGCTCAACCAGGCGGGCCACCAACCGAGAATACGGCAGCCCCGACGCCTCCCAAAGCTTCGGATACATGCTCACTTCCGTAAAACCGGGTAGGGTATTGAGTTCGTTGACATACAACTCACCGGTGTCCGGATAAACAAAGAAGTCCACCCTGGCTAGACCGCTGCATCCTGCCGCCCTGAAAGCGTCAATAGCAGCCGCTCTGACCTTATCCGCGAGAGAGTCCTCAAGCGGGGCCGGCACAACCAATCTAGTGGATCTGTCCAGATATTTCGCTTCGTAATCGTAAAACTCTCTCGAAGGAACGATTTGTCCGGGAATCGATGCTTCCGGCTTCTCGTTCCCGAGTACGCTGCATTCAATCTCCAAAGCGCCCTCCTGGGCAGGCTCAACCAGCACCTTGAGATCATATAAGAAAGCATTGTCGATGGCGGCAGGCAGGCCGCTTCCGTCCTTGACCTTGGATACCCCCAAGCTTGAGCCGGACGCTGAAGGCTTCACAAACACCGGAAAATCGATGCGAGCGTAGATCTCCTCAAGCACCTCATCCCTCTGGCTCTGCCATTTCCACCGCTCCACAGTGATGGCCGGCACGATGGGAATCCCGCGCTTGGAAAGCACAATCTTGGTTGTGTCTTTGTCCATGCAGATGGCAGAAGCAAGAGTGCCCGAACCTACATACGGGATGCCCGACAGTTCCAACAGCCCTTGCACTGTCCCGTCTTCGCCAAAAGTACCGTGAAGCACCGGAAACACCACGTCTATGTCTATCCTGACTCCGGCAACACGTGGGTTACGTGCATCTTCTGGAAGAGCACGGGAGCCAGCCTCAGCATCACATGGGGACTCCTGGGCCGGTTTACACTCCAGAACCCTATCCGGTTGATACGCCTGATCCGGAGCCGGTTCACAAACCGGCGCTTCAGCCGGTGCATGCGCCGAAATCCCTTCAGGAACATGAACCGGGTCATGTGGTTGAGCGCACACAGATTCATATACTTCAGTCCCGTTAGCCCAAATACCCGGCCTCAACGGGTCAGGGAGGATATAGCACGAAGGCCCCAGATCAACGGTAACTTCTCCGCATCCTCTTTCAACGGATTCCTGTTCAAAGAAGGCCGCAGGTGCTTCAACAAACACCCAGTGGCCTTCCCTGGTTATCCCAACGCAAACCACATCAAATCCGCCCTCCAGCAGGGCCCCGAACACCGATCTCGCCGACATCACCGAAACTTCATGTTCTCCCGATCTTCCGCCGAACAAAAGCGCTACCCGCATCGCAAAACCTCGCTATCTGACTTGTTAACTTATAGACACGTATTCACAGGCCATGTGTTCTGCCATGTTCCGGACCCTATCTCTCGGCCGGCCATCTGCGCTCGTCCAGACCATCCGCCCTTCATCCACCGGCCTATGTCACCCGCTCGCACAACAGCCCCTCATAAGTAGCTTTGTATGGGCGCACTGCAATAATCCGTCCTTTGAGCTCATCAGGCCCGTCAAACCAGGCTCTTACGTAGTTCCTCGTGAATCCCTGAAGTTTGCCGTCACGGGCTCTGTCGTCCTCAACCAGGATTTCAACTTCCCTGCCTATTAACTTACGATGGAAGTCCAAAGACAGTTCCTTGCCCAGGGCGATAACGGCTTTGCTGCGCCTGTCCATTTCTCTTCCGGGCACTTTTCCGGGAAATCCAAACGCCGGAGTGCCCGGCCTGGGTGAGAACTTGAACACGTGTAGCCTTGAGAACCCGGCTTGCCTGATAACGTCCAGAGTCGCCTCAAAGTCTGCCTCGGTCTCCCCCGGAAACCCGACTATCACATCGGCAGAAAGGCCTATGTCCGGGGCCACCCTTCGCACCTGGCCCACTATATCCAGGAAAGCATCTACATCGTACCGGCGTCCCATCATCCTGAGCACCTTGTCGCTGCCGCTCTGGACAGGCAGGTGCAGATGGTTGCACACCTGGGGAAACCTCAGACAGTGGACCAGTTCCGGGGTCACGTCGTGTGGCTCCAGGGAGCTTATCCTGAGCCTTATCAGCCCGTCGATTTCAGTTAGTCTCCGGACAACCGTGGGCAAATCCACAGCAACAGGCACGTCGGTGTTACTGCCGGCCTTGTCTTCACCCTCTTGGTCCTCCTTCAGCCCCGGGGCCTTTCCCAAATCCTTCCCGTCCAGAGCCTTGCTCAAGTTCTTCTCGTCCGGCGCCTTGCTCAAATCCTTCCCGTACAGACCTATATGGGTTCCCGTGAGGATGATTTCCTTGTAGCCTTTCCCCACGAGACTGCGGGCTTCCTCAAGGATAGACTGAAGCGGCCTTGACCGGGACGGGCCCCTGGCGTAAGGCACGATGCAGTAGGTGCAGTAATCGTCGCACCCCTCTTGGATTTTCAGAAACGCCCTGGTGAGGCTCGGCTCCCTTACCGGGGTTTCCTGGAAGGCTTCGTCGCTGCTGTAGGGCCTGACATCCACGACCTTGGCCCCGCTTTGAAGCGCCGTGCTTGCGAACTCCACCAAAGATTGCCTGTCGGGCACCCCGGTGACAGCTATAACCCCCGGCAGGTCCTTGAGCTCCTCCTGGGCCACCTGGGAATAACATCCGGTCACCAGCACCTTGGCACCTGACCTGGCAGCTTGCCTTACGGCCTGCCTGCACTTGGCGGCGCTCCGGGCTGTTACCGCACAGGTGTTAACCACCACCAAGTCAAAAGGGCAACGTTCAGCCACGGTGAAGCCTGCATCGCGAAAAGCTTGCTTCAAAAAATCAGAATCATACTGATTGAGTTTGCACCCGAAAGTCTTAAACCCGACTCTGGTCTTGGCCACTTGTTTTCCCCCGTAACACTCAGTTTGCTCGAACACTGCCTTCATCCCTGTCGCTTGCTTACCTCCACATTATACAGTGTGGGGTCTATCTGTCGGTTTGCGGTTCAACCGGTGCTGACTGTCACTTACCCTGCCTTCACATTATACAGTGTGGGGGAACCGATGGAAAATCAATGCATGGGCAGTCAATGCACAAGTTGGGAAACGGTCACAGGAGTCAGCCCCTTTTCCTTTAGTCCGGCGATTATGTGGGGCAGCGCTTCGACTGTAGGTTCAGTAGGGTGCATGAGGATCAACGCCCCGGGCTTGGCGCCTGCCAGCGCCCGCTTCCAGATGGCTTCAGGCGCCGGTTTTCGCCAATCTACGGTATCCACAGTCCACAAGATAGTCTGGTAGCCGATTTCCGTTGCATATTCCACAGTTAAGTCGGACCATTCGCCGTAAGGAGGGGCAAACAGTTTCGAGGGAGCCACACTCGCCGCCTCAAGTATCATCTTCTCCCCGTCTCTGATCACCGCCTGAAACTCCTCCTTGGGCAAGTGCTCCACATGGACATGGGAACCTCCATGGTTGCCCACCTCGTGCCCTTTGGCAATGATTTGTCTGAGGAGGTCGCTGTGTTCCTTTGCCCAGATGCCTGTTGGGAAAAAAGTGGCCTTTACGCCGTGTTCCTCTAGAATCTCAAGGAGCGAAGGGATGCACTCCTCGCCCCAATCCACGTTGAACATAAGGCTTACGCAGGACGTGTCAGTGTTTCCCCTGGATATGGGGGCCATGACCGCCAAGGACATCTCACGCCGGTGCATGCCTACGATGTCAAGGCTGACACTTATCCAGAGCAGAACCGCCAGAAACAGGCCTATGAGCCATTCCTTCCGGAAAACAAACATGCCTGGATTACCTACCCTATTGGCTATCCTGTCTGGAAGATACTATGTGCGACGTACGAAAAACATGATCGAAGCAGGCATATGGTTGAGGCAGGTACATGTTTGAACGAGGTGCGTCAAAGACGCGAGGGGGCAGGCGTAGCAGGCGTGATTTCACATTTTTACCGCCGGTCCGTGCAATATGTGGTCTATTACAATGGCACACGCAGCCAGGGAAGCAGTCTCAGCCTTGAGGATATATGGGCCTAGGGTTACCGGTTGCAGCCCCTTCTCAAAAGCCAACTCTACTTCCCCTGAATCGAATCCGCCTTCAGGACCTATGAACATGGAAACCTCTCTAGCCGGCCCGACTGCTTCAGCCACGCTCTTGGTGATTTCCCGCTTCTCCACGGCCAAGACGGGTACACCAGCCACATGTGGGCGGGTCCCAGACACGGTGCGAGGGTTTTCGCCGGGTACCCCGGTGGGCAGCCCTGCAGTCACTCCGGCCAGAAGATCTGTAAAGCGCATGGGTTGTCTGATCTCAGGGATGAAGGGACGGCTTGACTGTTCAGCAGCGGCCCTGGCCAGCTTTTGCCATCTGGCTCTTCTGATGGCAAGCTTGTTTTCATCCAGACGGGGTATCGTGCGGGCAGCTATGACAGGGGTGATTGACGTAACGCCCAGTTCAGTGGCGCCTCTTACAACAAGGTCGAACTTGTCTCCCTTCAAGATGGCGGGATAAAGGTGTAAAGCGTAGGGTGGCTTTTCTGCAGGGTATGTGTTGCATATCCTCCCCGCCAACCGCCGGCGGGTGACCTCAATCACTTCAGCCTCGATTACCTCAGCGGGCTCACCTGTTTCAACCACAACGCGAAACAGCTCCCCGGGCCGGAGCCTTTGACTCGTGGCATGCTTCAGGCTGTCCCCCGAGAGATAAACCCGGGATGCTGAAACCGCTCCGGGCTCAACAAAAAACTGTGGGGGAGTATTCCTGGATAAGTCAGACAATTGGATCGACCTCTGCTCAGTAAGTTTTGGTGCTCAGCGAGCCTCTACGCCCCGTATACCCTGTACACCACATGCACAGATGTATCGCCAACTGAGCCGGACATTGAGGCTATGCGCTGTATACACTGCACGCAATGGCACCATGACCGCGAATGTCGACCGGCTGGTCGAAGGTCGGGGCTATGCCCGGTATGCCCTGCACACAATAACACCCGCTGTCGGGCAAACGCTGAGAACCGGCGGCTTCCTCAAACCTTCAGCCGTCCCTGTTTCCTCCGGCCGCATCCCTCAATCTTTGGAAAAACGACCTGTTGTCACCTATGGTTTCGTCTTGGGAGCGACTGAGCTTCACTATGAGCTCCCTTTCCTCGGCCGACAGCCTGGTGGGAACGCGCACGTTAACCCTTACCAACAAGTCGCCCCTGCTTCTGTACCTAAGTCTGGGCATGCCCTTACCCCGCAAACGCAACACAGCGCCGGGCTGGGTTCCGGCAGGAACGGTCAACTCCACATCCCCTTCAAGGGCGGGTATGGGTATCGTACCGCCCAGTGCAGCCAAGGGGAAACTGATGGTACGGTCGAGGACAAGATCATCCCCTTGCCTCTCGAATACGGGATGGGGCTTCACAAACACTGCAACGTACAGGTCGCCGGGAGGGCCTCCCCTGCGCCCTGCGCCACCCTGGCCTGCCAGCCTCAGATGAAGCCCTGAGTCAGCGCCGGGCGGAATTGTCACAGTGACAGTGCGGGCCTTGGTAGTCTCCCCTGAACCACGGCATTCTGAGCACGGCCTCTCCACAGTCTTGCCCGTGCCGCCGCACCTGGGACAGGTCTTCACCGTGGTCATGGAGCCAAGCACTGTGTTGACGGTGCTCCTTACCTGGCCGGCACCCTTACATGTCGGGCAGGTCACAACTGAAGCGCCTGGTTCGGCTCCTGTCCCGTTACAACGATCACAAGATTCCACCCTGGTTACCTTTATATCCTTATCCACCCCTGAAAAAGCCTCTTCAAGGGTGATCTCAACGCTCACCTCAAGGTCCCTGCCCCGCACAGGCCCTGTGGCGGCCCTGCGGCTAGCGCCGCCGGTGAACATCTCTTCAAATGAGCCAAAAATGTCACCGAAGGGGAAGCCGAAGTCGCCGAAATCCCGTCCCGTGAACGGGCCCCCTCCCGTAAACGGCCCTCCTCCGGCGCCTCCAAAGGGGCCGTCGGGGTTGCCGTAGGCATCGTAATTGGACCGTTTCTGCGGGTCCGAAAGCACCTCGTACGCTTCGTTTATTTCCTTGAACTTGGCCTCAGCGCTCGGATCATCCGGATTCCTGTCAGGATGATATTCCTTTGCGAGACGCCTGAACGCCCGCCTTATTTCATCCTGGCTCGCATCCCTGCCTACGCCAAGGATCTCATAGTAGTCCTTGCTCAAAGACCTTCCTCCACAGTTCTAAGAGTGGCTGCCTCCCGCGCCCGTCTCCTTATCAGCTTTTCCTTGTTATTGAGTCTATGCACAGGCGGCGCGTGTCTAGCGGGTCAGATGCTTGTTAATCAACTGTTCACAAAACCGCACAAGCGCCACTGCCCTCGGGTAGTTCATCCGCTTAGGGCCCAATACACCTATCCTGCCCGCACTCTGCCCCAGCCTGAACGTACCGTACACAATGCTGAATTCCTTGACCTTGTCCACCTGGTTCTCTTCGCCGATTGTAATGGCCGGGTCGGTTGTTTGAGTTTGAGTGATCATAATGTTTCTTATGAGAGACCCGTTTTCTATGGCTTCCAAGAGGTCCTGAACCCGGTTCACATCCTTGAACTCAGGTTGGTTCAGCAGGTTTGCGGTCCCGCCCATGAACAGCCTCTCGGTTTCGCTGTCTTCAGTTATGCTTGTGAGGAACTCGGTTATCTGGGCAATCACCCTGCTGTAGCGTGAAGTCTCCCGCTTGAGAAGAGCCTGTGCCTTGGAATGGATCTGGTCCAGACTCACATTACACAAGTGGCTTCTCAACATATTGTTCACATATTCCATCTCTTCGCGAGACATGGGCGGAACGTCAATGAGGCAGTTCTCCACGACCCCCACGTCGCTGACTATGACCAAGAGCGCCCTGCCCACTGACGCAGGCAGCAGGTAAATGGCTTTTATCGTCGTGGTTTCACATTCAGGGCCAAGCACAAACGCAAGGTAATCGGTTGCTTCCGACAACGCCCTGACCGTTTCCTTAAGGAAGGAAACCACGTCCCGGATCTTCGAACGGAAGAGCGATTCGATCATGGCTGATTCTTCGCGGGACAGTCTCACGTCCGTCATAAGCTCATCCACATAAACCCTGTAGCCTCTGTCTGAGGGAACCCTGCCCGAAGAAGTGTGCGGCTTGTCGAGATACCCCATTTCTTCCAGGTCAGCCATTTCGTTTCTGATGGTAGCGGGGCTTACCCCGAGACGGTGTTTTCGCGCTACGGCCCTTGAACCAACAGGAAGCCCAGTCTTGACGTAATCCTCAACTATCGCCTTTAGTATCTGAGCCTTCCTTGCATCAAGTGCCAATTTCAGACCTCCTTTTAGCACTCTTAGGTCGTGAGTGCTAATCACTTCGACGATAGCACGGGGAGGGAAGAAGTGTCAATAGGGGGCTGAGCATCGACGGCACCGGGAAGAAAGAAGTGTGAACAGGAGGTTCGGCGTCAGAAACAACTCCCGTTTTCGGGCCGCGTTATTGGCTCCACTGAACCCACTTAGCCCGCAGGAAAATGTCCGCGGGTGTAAATGTAGCAAGAAGACCAAGAGTCCCTTGACAAACCATGTGCCCTGGTCTATATATAAGTTGGTTCCTAATTAAGAACCATTCTTAGGAGGTGATTCTTATGACATGTAAACCCGAACGCGCGGAAGGCTTCCCGTTGCTGGGCGATCCTTTCCCGGAGATGCGAGTTCATACCACTCACGGACCAAAGAACATCCCGGGCGACTACAAAGGCAAGTGGTTCATGCTGTTTAGCCACCCAGCGGATTTCACGCCTGTATGCACCACAGAGTTTGTATCATTCGCCAAACGCTTCAAGGGTTTCCAGGAGCTTAACTGCGAACTAATCGGGCTCTCAGCTGACCAGGTGCATTCGCACATCAAGTGGGTTGAATGGATCAAGGATAGCTTGGACGTAGAAATCCCCTTCCCCATAATTGCAGACAACGGCGACATATCTAAGAGGTTGGGTATGATCCATCCGGGTAAGGGAACCAACACTGTCAGGGCGGTATTCCTCGTGGATCCCGAAGGAATAGTCAGGCTCATCCTGTACTATCCTCAAGAAATCGGGCGAAATGTCGATGAAATTCTTAGGGCAATAAAGGCTTTCCAGGTGTCAGACGAGCATAAGGTAGCTGTCCCGGCGAACTGGCCGAACAACGAAATCATCGGCGATTCAGTAATTATACCGCCACCCAGCGACGAAGCAGGCGCCAAGGCCAGAAAGGGCGCTGAAAATTGCTTCGACTGGTGGTTCTGCTATAAGAAACTCTAAACGCGGGATAGCTAAACGAAAGCAACATGACCGGCGGTAATGGCTCGGACATCACTGGGCCTACCAGACTCAATAGGTTCACCAGACTCAATGCCATATGAAGTCGCAACTCTTAGCCGTTCGGAGGTGTGGAGCCGGCCCCGTCAGCATGGGCGTGACGGGGCCGTCCCCGGCACAAAATTCGGGTTGACACTCCGTGGAAAAGCTGTAAGCATCTTGATGATGGGTTATTAGATGGATTGTTTACGGTTTTGGCGGAAATCACGATGAACACTGAAAACGCCTGAACGCTCTGGCTGTAGGGGCTAATGGATGGTCCAGGTGTCCATTGATCAAGAACAACGAGAAACCAAGCAAACCATCACCCCCAAGCAGAGCTCACGATTGACGTTTGAGAGGAATGAAATCATGAGCCGGAAAAGCAAGTCAAATGACAAAGTCGCGTTGGCGGTTCAGAAACTTAAGAGCATTGGCCTGAGGGCTACACCCCAGAGGGTAGCCATCTTAGCTTTCTTGGAAGGCAACACTTCCCATCCTTCCGCTGAGCAGATATATGAAGCTCTAAAGCCGGATATGCCTTCTCTTTCTCTCGGGACTGTGTACAACACCTTGGATGAACTGCTGCAAAGGGGCCAGCTCCAGGCGCTTGCAATAAGCCCTACCCGTAAGCATGTTGACGCCAACCCGGAGCCCCACTACCACTTCTTGTGTGAGGTATGCGGGAATATTTACGATTATCCGGGCGAGCTGCAAACGGAAAATGCGTCGGAAGAAACCAAGGGCTTCAAAGTGGAAAAATATGCGGTGTATCTTTACGGAACATGCCCGTCTTGCAATGAAGTAGGCGCTAACCAATCGACAGGCTGGTGTGCGTCCTGACCTCAGGTGTACCATTCAGTAGTACCACCCATAGGCCCGCAAGAACACTCCTTCCGTGCCCTACAAGGCCTGGGCTCCTTTCATCTGATTGATTTTCTTGCAGGGGCTCTCCTGTTTGGCCTGGTTGGCTTCTTCGTTCCATATGCCCCGGGACTATCCATAAGATGGAACCGAACGCTTGTGGGAAACAAGACGGCCTGGGCAGAAGTCTAGAGGAAAAGCCGTCCCATTCCAGGAAGTCAACCAGCGTAAGATGCTCAGATTCGGTTTCGGAGCGAAGGAGCCTGAAAGATGGACTACTTGAACAGCAAGATGAACCATCTGATGGACAGATTGGCAGAGTTAACGGTCAAACCGCGGCTATTCGAACCCGGGGAGCCACTGTTCTGGAATGATCCTCACATCTCTAAAGGCATGCTGAAGGCCCATCTTGATCCAACACACGATGCGGCCAGCAGGAGGCCCGAGGTAATCGACCTTACGGTCAAGCACTTGCTGGACTCAGGAGTGCTTAAGCCCGGCATGACACTACTGGACCTGGGGTGCGGCCCCGGGTTATACGCCGAAAGGTTTTGCAAGGCCGGGATCCATGTCACGGGCATTGACATATCGGAACGGTCCGTTCAATACGCGAAGAAACGCGCATCCGGTTTAGGCTTGGACATCGAATACCGCTGCATGGACTTCTTCGATATGGATTACACCGAAGCATTCGACGCGGTTGTCCAGATATACGGTGAACTCTGCGTGTTTCCCGACTC